>CAXTJY010000192.1:0-4744 GCA_964244395.1 uncultured Rhodovarius sp. | reverse complement strand
ATCGCCCCGGGCCTGCGCATCGGCTGGATCGCCGCCGGGCGCTTCCAGGCGGCGCGACGCGCCACGGGTCAGCCAGGCCGGGTCCAGGATGGGCACCGCGACGCCCGCCGGCCAACAGGTAGCGCGGATGGGGCCCTCGACGTCGGCCGGGCTGATGGCGGCATCGGCCACCCGCCGCAGCCCCTCGACCACGGCCACGGCCACAGCGACGGGGCCGGCCAGCCGCAGCATCGGCACGGGCTCGCCGGTCAGGGCGGGCGCGCCGCCCAGCGCCGTGCCGCCATCCAGCACCGGCAACACCTGGCCGCGATGCGCCACCACCCCCGGCAGCGTCGGATGGATGGGTGCGGGCGTGGGCAGCAGCGGCGCCAGCACCGCCTCCACCTCCAGGGCCGGCAGGGCGAAATGTAGCCCGCCGGCCTGGCAGAACAGCAGCGCGGTGCTGGGCGCAGCAGCGGCTGCGACCGCTTCCGGCGCCCGCGGGGCCAGGGCAAGGGCGCCGGCGGGCAGCCAGCCTGCATCGCCTGAATCGGCATCAGGCCGGGCACCGGCGCAGCCCAGGCCGACCAGACGGCCCTGCACCCGCAGCACCGCCAGCAGCGGCATGCCGACCGGCCCGTCCAGCAGCAGCACGCCGCTCTCCGCCAGGGTCAGGCCCTGCACCCCGGGCGGCGCGAAGGGCAAGGGCCGTATGGCGGGCATGAGCACGAGCCGGTCCAACCAGGCGCGCGGCACCCGCACGGCCGGCGCCTCGCCGCGTATCAGCCGCATGCCGGGCAGCGCGGGCACCGCCGCCGCGCCGCGCCGCGCCACGGCATGGCCGGAGGACTGGTCCACCCAGGGGATGGCCGGCGGCGGGGGCGCATCGCCGGGGAAGGCGGACAGCGCCTCGCCATCGAAGAACCAGCGGGCGCCGAGGGCCCGCGCCACGCCGCTGGGGTCGGTCACCGGCCAGGCGGCGCCCTCGAAGAAGCCGACCCAGCCGCCCGGCACGCGGCGCAGCGGTGGCGGGCGGCGCAGTTCCTCAACCATGCTGGAACAGCGCCTGGCCGATGGGATGAAGCGGCGCGCCGGGCGCCGCGTCGGTAACGCCCAGCCCCAACAGGCCTTGCGGCGCCAGATGACGCTCCAACCCGTCGAGGATCGCGTGGCGGGCTTCACTAGCCATGTAGATCAGCACGTTGCGGCACAGGATGGCGTCGAACAGGCCCAGCGCCTCGGGCAACTCCAGCAGGTTGACGCGGGCGAAGCGCAGCAGCCGCCGCAGCGCCGGGTGAAGTCTGGGCCGCCCATTGTCGCCCACCAGCCAGGGGCGGTGCCGCGCCGGCACCAGGGCCAGCGGCTCGCCCAGATGCGGGCCGATCAACCCTTGCCCGGCCGAACGCAAGGCGGGCCGGCTGATGTCCAGCCCGACCACCTCCACCGCCACCCCCGGCACCGGCAGCCCCAGGGCTATGGCGGCGAGCGAGAAGGCCTCCTCCCCCGTGGCGCAACCGGCGGAGAGCAGCCGCAACGGCCGCCCCGCCGCGCGCGCCGCATGCGCCAGGGGCGGCAGCGCGGCCTCCAGCGCGGCCAACTGGGCGGGGGTGCGGAAGAGCTGCGTCTCCTGCACCGTGGCGGCGTCGAGCAGCGCCGCCCAGCCGGGCTCCTCCAGCCCCGGCGCGGCATCGAGCGGCAGCAGGTGCGCGGCGCGGCGCAGCCGTGCCTCCAGCACCGGCGACGCCACCAGCCCGGCCAGCCCGCGCAGCCCCTCCCGCGCAGCCCCGATGGCGGCCTCTGACGCCGTCTCGATGGCGTCTTCGGACGCCGTCCCGATGGCGTCTTCGGACGCCCTCCCGATGGCGGCGTTACCCGCGGTCCCCGTGATGGCTTCGGCCGCCGGCACGATGGCGCGTTCGGCCGCGGTCACATCAGGCGGTCGCTTCTTCCAGCGTGCCGAAGGCCGGGATGATCTTGTCGAAGCCACTGATCTCGAACACCTCGCGCACCGCCGGCTGCAGGCCGACGAGGGAGAAGCTGGCGGATTTCGCCTTGGCGTCCTTGGCCAGCTTCAGCAGGGTGCGCAGCCCGGCGGAGCTGACGTAGCGGACCTTCGTGAGGTCCAGCACCAGGCCGGGCGGCGCCAGCATCGCCATCAGCTGGGTCTCGGCGGCGCCGGCCGTCGCGGTGTCCAGCCGGCCTTCCAGCGTGGCCACCTGCACGGCGCCGGATTGGGATTGGGTGATCTGCATGCGAAGAAATCCTGTCGGGTTGGTGGGAATGAAGCCTTAATCGGCCCCGGTATCCAGGGTGATGCTGAGAATGTTGTGGCCGTCGGCCCGGCGATAGTCCGCGCTGGCCGCCAGCTTCTCGACGAAATGCACGCCCAGGCCGCCGATGTC
The DNA here is from genome assembly GCA_964244395.1 of uncultured Rhodovarius sp. Taxonomy (GTDB): domain Bacteria; phylum Pseudomonadota; class Alphaproteobacteria; order Acetobacterales; family Acetobacteraceae; genus Rhodovarius. The sequence goes on along the minus strand of CAXTJY010000192.1, from coordinate 2,363 downwards.
GCGCTCCTCCAGGCTGCCTTGCGTGTTCGCCGCGCCGCGGCCCAGCGGGTCGTATTCCGGGCCGTCGTCGGTCAGGGTGAAGCGCAAAATCTCCGCCTCGTGGCTCACCTCGGCGGTGAAGAAGGTGGCGCCCTCGGCGTGCATCACCACGTTCGCCGCCAGCTCGTCGGCCAGCAGCATGAGGCGGGAGGCGGCCTTGATCGGCAACTCCTGCGCGTCGGTATAGGCCTCCAGCGCGTCGAGCAGCGTCGTCACGCTGTCGGTCTCGGGCGGCAGGCGGAGGTGAAGTGGCTGGGTCACGCGGCGCAGCCTTCATCACGCAACAGGGTTTCGACAAGGGGTTCGGCCACGCCATCGGCGGTGAAGGCGCGCCCGGCCTCGCTGAACAGCACGAAACGCAGCGCGCCGTCGCGGGCTTTCTTGTCGGCGCGCATGCGGGCGATGAGGGTGGCGGCCGAGAAGCCGCGCGGCAGGTCGCGGATGCGGGCGGGCAGGCCAATGGCCTGAAGGTGGCTCACCACCCGGCCCGGCCATTCCTGCGAGCAATGCCCGAGCTTGGCCGACAGCATGGCGGCGAGGCCAAGCCCCAGCCCGACCGCCTCGCCATGCAGCAGGCTTCCGTCATAGCCGCACTCCGCCTCCAGCGCGTGGCCGAAGGTGTGGCCCAGGTTGAGCAGGGCGCGGCCGCCGTCGGAGGCCTCCTCGAACTCGTCGGCGACCACGACGCCGGATTTGAGGCGGGCGGATTCCAGCACGGCATGGGTCAGCGCCGCCGGGTCGCCGGCCATGGCGGCGGGGCCGTTGACCTCGCACCACTCCCACAGCCGGCCCTGCAGCAGGCCGTGCTTGGCCACCTCGGCCCAGCCGGCGCGCAGCTCGCGCGGCGGCAGGGTGGCCAGGGTGGAAGTGTCGGCCAGCACCGCGCGCGGTTGATGAAAAGCGCCGACCAGGTTCTTGCCCTGGGCCGCATTGATGCCGGTCTTGCCGCCGACGCTGCTGTCCACCTGCGCCAGCAGCGTCGTCGGGCACTGCACGAAAGGCAGGCCGCGCAGGATGGTGGCGGCGGCGAAGCCGGCCAGATCACCCACCACGCCGCCGCCCAGCGCCACCACCGCCATTCGCCGGTCGGGCCTGATCGCCAGGATGGCCTCGACCACGCGCTGGTACTGCGGCATCGACTTGGCGCCCTCGCCCGGCGGCACCAGAATCTCGGTGGCGATGGTGAAGCCGGCCTCCTCCAGGCCTTGGCGCAGGCTCGGCAGGTGCAGCGGCGCCACCGCCTCGTCCGACACCACGGCGACGCGTCGGCTGGGCAGGGCATCGGCCAGCAGGGCGCCGGCGCGGCCCAGCAGGCCCGGCCCGATCAGCACGTCGTAACCGCGGCGGCCCAGCGGCACCGGCAGACGGGCGGGCGGGCGGTGGTTGAACAGGGCCTGCTCGACCCGGCGCGTGGTCGCTTCGGGGTGTTCGTCGCTGCAATCGATCACGATGTCGGCCTCGGCGAACAGCGGGTGGCGCAGGGCCGCCAGCCGGGCCAGCACCGCCTGCGGGTCCTGGTTGAGGAAGAGCGGCCGGTGCTCCCGCCCCGCCACCCGGCGCAGCAGCGTGGCCATGGAGCAGCGCAGCCAGATGGTGGTGACCGGGGCGGCCTTGATAGCGGCCCGGGTGCCCGGATCAGCGAAGGCGCCGCCGCCGGTGGCCAGCACCAGCGGCCCCTGCGCCATCAGGCGGCTGATGACCCGGCGCTCGCCATCCCGAAAGTGCGGCTCGCCATAGCGCGAGAAGATGTCGGTGATCGGGATGCCGGCGGCGGCCTCGATCTCGGTGTCGGCATCGAGGAAGGGGATGCGCATGCGTGCAGCCAGCCGCTTGCCGATCGACGTCTTGCCGGCGCCGGGCATGCCGACCAGAACCAATGTTCTCGGCGCTGTACTTACGGGCAGGGGCGATTCCTGCTGGGCCAGGTTGCGTGACACGACGGCAGAGGTCTAGCACAGGCCACGCGCCGCACCCAAAGGACCACCTGGCCAGATGTTTCGACGCCCGCTGCTGCTGATCATCCTGCTGCTGGTGTGCGCGGCGGTGCTGGGGGTGCTGGGGCTGGCCGCCTTCCCGCCCAGCGTGGCGCCGACGCCGGTGGAGCGGCTGCTGCCGAACGATCGGTTCCAGGTCAGGTGATGCGACCCGCCGGGCATCTGCTGGAGATGTTCCTGGAAATGCTGGCCGCCGAACGCAACGCGGCGAAGAACACCCTGCTGGCCTACCGCGCGGATCTGGCGGATTTCTTTGCCTTGTATGGCGCGGATGGGGATGCCGAGGCATGCCGGGCGTATCTGGCAGGGCTGGCGGCGGCCGGCCTGTCC
>CAXTJY010000191.1:6134-7237 GCA_964244395.1 uncultured Rhodovarius sp. | reverse complement strand
AGCCATTCAGCGTGGGCGCGGCGAACACCGCGGCGGCGCGGCCATGATGCAGCAGCCCGCCAAGGTAATGCAGCGCCGTGGCCGACAGCAGCGTGCCGTCCTCCGCGGCAAACGCATTGCGGCCACCCCTCACCAGCGACTGATGCAGATGCCAGCCGCTGGACATCACGTGGGGGATCTTCGGCCGGCACATGAAGGTGGCATGGAAGCCATGCCGTCGCGCCACCTGCTTCACCGCCGAGCGGAACAGCACCATCAGATCGGCCGACTGCATGGCGGGGAGCGCGGCGAAGGTAAACTCCACCTGGCTCGGCCCGTATTCCACCTCCATCGAGCGCAACGGCAGGCCCAGCCCCTGCACCTCGCGCCGCAGGATTTCGAGGATGGGGTCGAGCTGGTCGTAGCGCAGCTCCGTCAGATAATTGTAGCCCTGGGTCAGCAGTCCCACCTCCGGCGGCGTGCCAGGCTGGCCGGCATCGCCCAGCCCCAGCTTCGGGTCGAGCAGGCGAAAGAGGTGGAATTCGCACTCGATGCCGGTGATGAACTCGAAGCCCTGTTCGGCGGCGCGGGCGACCTGCCGGGCCAGGATGCCGCGGGTGGAGTAGGGCGCCACCCGCCCATCCGGGAAATGCGCCTCGCACAGCAGCCAACCGGTATGCGGCGCCCAGGGCAGTACCCGGAACGTGGCCGGGTCCGGGATCAGCTGCACATCGGCCGCCCCTTCCAGCCCGCGATCCCCCAGCCCGCCGCCGGCGGTGAAGACCGGAAAGACGGTGCGGTGCGACGTGTCCTTCAGCAGCAGCGTCGTCGTCATGGCGATGCCGTCGCGCAGCGCGCGGGCGGCCTCGGAGGCCACGATGGTCTTGCCACGCAGGATGCCGTGCTGGTCGGCAAAGGCCAGGCGGATGACACCCAGCTGCTCCGCCTCGATGCGGCGGACGACCTCGGCCCGCGCCGATTCGGAATTCAGCCCGTGCCGCTCGACGAAGCTCATGCCGCGGCGGTGCCGGCGGTCGGCATCGGGCGAGCCGAGGGGCGGGGAGCGCGGCGGTGACGGATCACTCGGCGGCGTGCGGTTGCCGCGCCTGCGGATGATCGCGCAG
>CAXTJY010000191.1:3368-6124 GCA_964244395.1 uncultured Rhodovarius sp. | reverse complement strand
GCGCCTGCGGCGCGTTGTCCGCCCGCGAATCAGGCGCGAGCGCCGGCGGGGCCCAGGGCGCCGCGGCCCGGCGGCGCGCCACGCTGTCGCGCCAATGGCCGTCCCAATTCGCCGCCGGGGCCATGCCGTCCGTGGTCGCAGGGCCGGTGAGCTGCGCCGCGGCGCCGTCCTGCATCAAGGCCGGCCGGCCACCCTGTTCCACCGCCTCCATCGCCCGCATCAGCAGGCGGCGATTGGCGGAAATGGCCTTGTCGGAGCTGGCGAGGTGCTCGCGCGTGCGGTCCTGGATGGCGCCCTGGCTCTCCACCGCCCATTGGTCGTGGACATTGATGTCCTCTCCCATGCCCGTGTAGGTCTCATGCGCCTGCTCATGCGCGTCGAAACCGTAATCGTTATGCGCGCCCTTCTTCGGCAGATAGTCCGGCAGCGAGTAGTTCTCCAGCCGCTGCGCCCGCATCCGCGCATGGTCCACCGGCCCCGCAAAGCTGGTGAAGATCGCCACCCAGTAGCAGCTCACATCATCCACCGGCACGTGCCACTGCGTGATGGTCATCTCGCTGCTCATCGGGATGACGAAGGCCTGCGGGAAGAACAAATTCGTCACCCGCACATGGGTGGTGGCGTCGTTGATCTCGCGCAGTGCCGTCAGCCGCAGCCCGAAATCGGTCGGCTCCACCTCGATGCGCGGCCGATGAAACTCGCGCAGCACATAGGTCATCGGCAGGTCGGAGCCATCCGAGGTGGCGCGGAACTGCTTGCCGTAACTCTCCGCCGCATCGCCGTCATCGAAGAAGCGATGCAGGAAGCTGGCATGCGCCGGGTCGATGCCGACCTCCAGCGCCTGCAGCCAGTTGCAGGCGATCAGCCCCTTGAACGCAAACACATGCGTGTCCGGCGCGGTGAAGCAATCGAAGGCGGGGAAGGGCGGTGCCGCCCCTTCACCCAGATAGGCGAATACGATCCCCGCCCGCGCCTGCACCGGATAGCTGCGCTGGCGGATGCGCGTGCACAGCGTGCTGCCCACCGGCTCAGCCGGCGTCTCCAGGCAGGCGCCGGTGGCATCGAACAGCCAACCATGGAACGGGCAGCGCAGCCCACCATCCTCCAGCCGGCCGAACGCCAGGTCGGCGCCGCGATGCGGGCAGTCGCGGTCCAGCAGGCCCAGCCGCCCGGCCTCATCGCGGAACAGCACGAAGTCCTGCCCCAGCGCGCGCACCGGGCGCACCGGGCGCGGCCCCACCAGCTCATCCAGCAGCGCGATCGGCTGCCAGTAATGCCGCAGCACCCGCCCGCCGGGAGTGCCGGGACCGACCCGGGTCAGGCGCTCATTCTGTTCGGCGGTGATCATCGGCCGGGCTCCATGCTCCTGCCAGCGTAGCAAGCGTTCAAGGCGCCGTCTCCAATTCCAGCGCGAACACCCCCCGCCCGCCGCGATCCGCCGCAAAGATGATGCCCCGCTCATCCACGAACACGTCGTTGATCTGCGGCCGCACCCGGTTCCTCGGGTCCGGCGGCGGCACGAAATGCGCGATCTCGCGCGGGCTATAGGGGTCCGAGATGTCATGCACCCGCAGCCCGCCCCGAAAATACGTCCCGAAGATCAAACTCTCCGACCTCATCGAATACGGCGTCGGCTGGTTCTCGTGGATGTTGTGCGCGCCATACCGCCCACCCATCATCGCGAACATCGACGGCGGCGGCAGCGGCAGGGTGGCGATGGGCACGGGGTGCCGCTCGTCCCGCGCATCCACCACCCACACCAGCTTGGGCCAGTCCGACGCATCCTCCTCGATGCATTCATCCGTCACGATCCACAGATCGCGCCCAAACAGCGGCAGCACGGTGTGGGTGAAGCCGCCATAGGGCGGCGAATTGTCCCACCGGCACAACGGCACGGGGTTCGCGGGGTCGGCGATGTCCAGGACGATCACGCCGCTGTCGAGATAGCCGAGATAAGCCCGGTCCGGCCTCTGCGGATACACGTTGGTGTTGTGCACCCGGCAATGCACCGAAGGCACCGCCTCCGTCGCCCGCAGAGGCGTCTCCCCCACCCGCGTCCCCGGCAGCCACCAGCGCGAGACCTCGCGCGGCCGGGTCGGGTCGGAGATATCCACCGCCCGATAGAATTGGTCGTCCCGCTGGTCCATCGGCTCGAAGTCGGGCGCGCCGGCGGACATATGCACCGTCCGCCCATCCACGAACCACAGCTGATGCACGCCGCGCGAATACGGGCCGGAGCAGTCGAAGAATCCGATGCTGCGCGGCTCTTCCGGCTTCGACACGTCGAAAATCTCGAACCCCGCCGGCGTCATGCCCGGCCGGGCCGTCTGGTAAGCCACCACGAGGATATCGCCCACGACATCCAGCGAATTCGACCGCATGTCCTGATGCGGCAGCATCGTCTGCACCACCATCTGCATCGCCCGCGGATCACCCACATCCAGCCCAGAAAAGTTCACCGGCCCCTGCTCATGCGCCAGCCACAGGATGCGCCGGCCATCGGGGGCGAGCTGGATCGACATGCCCTCGCCCAGCCGCCCCAGCCCGTTCAGATCATCCTCGCCCAGCAGGCGCAGCCCGGCGGCACTGCCGTGTTGCAGCATGTCCATCGGCGTGTTCGCGGTGGCGGTGGGCATCGGATTCATGCGGCTGGGCCCTGTAGGGAAAGCAGGAAGGCACGCCAGCCGCCGAATGCGCTGATATCGCGCGCCTCGGCCGCGGCCACGGCGTCGCACAGATAGCCCTGCACCCGCTGG
>CAXTJY010000191.1:636-3358 GCA_964244395.1 uncultured Rhodovarius sp. | reverse complement strand
CCTCCAGCTCGATCAAGGTCAGGCTGATCGGCGGCAGCGACAACGCCGCCAGCGTGGCCAGCTCGCTCGCCGGCAATTCGAACAGCTCGGCGGCGATGGAAGCCTCTCCACCCTCCGCCATGCCCGGATGCGGCGGCGACTCATCCCCGCGCGCCAGCAGGCGATAGCGTGGCGCCGTGCGGGTCTCACCCAGGAAGACGGCGCCCCGCTCCACCAGCTCGAAATGCCGCGGCAGCCCGCGCAAATGGTTGCCGATGGCGGCGATGCGGGTCATGCGAACATCACACTGGCCGGCCGCGGCAGACCCAGATGATCGCGCAGCGTGGTGCCCGCATACTCCCGCCGGTACAGTCCGCGCTCCTGCAGGATGGGGACGACCTCATCGACGAATTCGTCGAAGGCCTGCGGGAAGTAGGGCGGCAGGATGTTGAACCCATCCGCCGCGTCGGTCTCGAACCACTCCTGCAACGTATCGGCGATCCGCTCGGGCGTGCCGCAGATCACCCAGTGCCCACGCGCCGCCCCCGTCAGGTTGCTGAGGTCGCGCCAGGTCATCGCCTCGCGCCGCGCCTTGGACAGCATGGCGCGGGCGAAGCCGTGCGAGCTGTCGGGCAGCGGCAAGTCCGGCACCAGCGAATCCGGATCGAAGCCGGAAACATCCATCCCCATCCGCCCCGACAGCATGGTCAGCGCGCTGGCCGGCCCCAGGAAGCCTTGCAGCGTGTTCAGCTTCTCCCGCGCCTCGGCGTCGGTCCGCCCGATCACCGGCATCACCCCGGGCAGCAGTGCCACATCCCCGGCCGCCCGGCCATTATCCGGCAGCCGCGTCTTCAGCGCCTGGTACGCCACACGCGCCTCGCCAAGGTCCTGTACAGCGGAGAACACCACCTCCGCGGTGCGCGCCGCCAGCGCCAGCCCGGGCGCCGAGGAGCCGGCCTGGATGATCACGGGGCGGCCCTGCGGGCAGCGCGCCGTCGTCATCGGGCCTTTCACATCGAAGAAGCGGCCCTTGTGGTTAAGGGCCCGCACCTTGCTTTCATCGACGTACTGCCCGGTCGCCCGGTCCGCCACCACCGCGCCGTCATCCCAACAATCCCACAGCCCGCGCACGACATCGACGAACTCCTCCGCCACCTCGTACCGCGCGTCGTGGTTGGGGTGGATGCGGCCGAAATTCTCGCCGGCATCGGCGCCCGAGCTGGTGACTGCATTCCAGGCCGACCGGCCGTGGCTCAGATGGTCCAGCGAGGCGAACAGCCGCGCCACGTTGTAGGGCTCATTGTAGGTGGTCGAGGCGGTGGCGCCGAGGCCGAGATGAGTGGTCGTCGCCGCCAACGCCGCCAGCATGGTGATCGGCTCGAACCGCACAAGAAAGGAGGGGTGGTCGCCCATCTTCGCCGCCAGCCCGTCGCCCAGGAACAGCAGGTCGAACTTGCCGCGCTCCGCCGTCGCCGCGATGGTCTGGATGCCGCTCAGGCTCAAAAAACTGTCGGCCGCGCCGGGGTAGCGCCAGCCGGCGATATGGTTGCCGGTGCCGAGGACGAAGACGCCGAGGTGCATCTGGGGGTGGGAGGTGGACAAGCCGTGATGATCCCTGGTGTGACGGCCGCAGGCTGCCATGGGCATCCGCCGCCGGATGCCGGTCTGCACCGGTTTTGCTGCATCGGGAAGCGGAGGGCCGCTTCGGGCTGACCAACCTGTTCATCTCGCATGATCTCACCGTCGTGCGCCGGGTCTGCGACAGCGTCGGCGTGATGTACCTGGGCCGCATCGTCGAGGAGGCGCCAGCCGCCGAACTCTTCGCCAATCCGCGCCACCCTTACACGCGAGCGCTGCTGATGAGTTCGAAGCCTGCCACGGCGGCGCGGCCGACGATGCCAGCCTACAACTGCGACTCGATCGGCAGCCAGCGCAGCACGCTCGCCAGCATCCGGCGCGACAGGGACGCGCCCGGCTCGGCCCGGCCGCGATACACCATTTCCCCGTCGTCCCAGCTCAGCCGGCCATCCTCCAGCCGCACCCGCCAGCTGCGCCCGCCCTGCGACAGCCAGCGATGCTGCCGCCCCAGCAGCCGCGCCAGCGGCGGGTGGCTCACAAGCGCGCCCATCTCGGTATTCAGGTTGACCGAACGCGGGTCCAGGTTGAACGACCCCACGAAGGCCGGGCCATCATCCACCACCATGGCCTTGGTGTGCAGGCTGGCCGAGCTCGATCCGAACATCTTCGCCCGCTTCTCGCCGGTGTGCTTGACCTCTCGGATTTCGATGCCGGCCGCCAGCAGCCGGGCGCGGTAGCGCACATAGCCCGCATGCACCGCCACCACGTCGGTCGCCGCCAGCGAATTGGTGACGACCGAGACCCGCACTCCCGCCTGCGCCAGGGCGATGAGGCGCGCCGCCCCCGCCTCGCCCGGCACGAAATACGGCGAGACCACCAGCGCCTCCCGCCGCGCGCCCCCCAGCAATGTCTCGACCACGGGGGCCACCGCGCTGCCCGCCTCGCCACGCGCCTTCTGCGGCAGGTCGGAAACGATGCGGATCGCATCGTCCGGCACCCGCATCGGCCGGGGCTGCCGGCGGTCGGGGTCGATCACCCGTTCCAGGTAAGGCTGCGCCGCCGCGGATGCCGCCACCGCATCGAGCTTCCGCCGCAGCCGCGACAGCGACCGTTGGGCCGGGCGAAGGCTGAGGCGACGCACCCGCCGCGCCAGCGGGTTGTTCCA
>CAXTJY010000191.1:0-626 GCA_964244395.1 uncultured Rhodovarius sp. | reverse complement strand
GATCACTACGTCGAGATCGCGAAAATTCATCTCGCCCGACGCGTCGAAATAGCTGTCGCCGATGTTGCGGCCGCCGCAGATCACCTCCTCGCCATCGGCGATCCAGGCCTTGTTGTGCATGCGGCGGTTGAGGTGCCAGTTGCTGACCAGCATTTCCAGCACCATGCCGAGATGGCCCCAACGGCGCCATCGCGTGCCGTTGAAACGACGCATCTGGATATGCTGATGCGCGATGAGCGGCGCCAGGCTGTATTCGTGGCCCAGCCCGTTCATGTCGTCCAGCAGCATGCGCACGCGCACGCCGCGGTCGGCCGCCCGCAGCACCTCCCGCGCCAGCAACTGGCCGGTCAGGTCCGGCTTCCAGATATAGTATTGCAGGTCGAGCGTGCGCCGCGCCGAGCGCGCGGCCGTGACGCGGGCGACGAAGGCGGAAACGCCATCCGATACCAGCGTCAGGCGGGTGGCACCTGCACCCGGCGCCGCAGCGTCCGCGCTCTCCGGCGGCTGCAGGACGTCGGCCTGGGTCACGCCGCCACCGCCTCCGCCATCCCGCAGGACAGGTCGATCCGCGCCCGCAGCGGCAGGTGGTCCGATGCCACACGCGCCAGCGGGCTGTCATGCACCTG
>CAXTJY010000190.1:2160-7239 GCA_964244395.1 uncultured Rhodovarius sp. | reverse complement strand
GCGCTTTCCGCCTCGCCCGGCGGCCGGCCCAGCAGCGCGCGGCTGGCGCCGCCATGCAGGGCCGCGACAAATTCCGCCGCCCTGGGTCCGTCCAGGGCGCCGGTGCCGAGCCCGAAAGCCTGCCGCAAACTGACCCTTGCCGGGCCGGGGGCGGAAGCCTGGCTCCCCCCCACCGGCGCGTCGCTCACCGCGAGTAGAACTCGACCACCAGGTTCGGTTCCATCTGCACCGGGTAGGGCACATCGGACAGCTTCGGCGCGCGCAGGAACTTGCCGCGCATCGCGCGGTGATCGACCTCGATGTATTCCGGCACATCGCGCTCCGCGCTCTGCGTCGCGTCCAGCAGCACGGTCAACTGCTTCGACTTCTCCTTCACCTCGATCGTGTCGTTGTCCTTCACGATGTAGGAGCCGATGTTGAGCCGCTTGCCATTGACCAGGATGTGGCCGTGGTTGACGAACTGGCGCGCCGCGAAGGGCGTGATGGCCAGCTTCATCCGATAGATCACGCAATCCAGCCGGCGTTCCAGCAGTTCGATCAGGTTCTCCGAGGTGTCGCCCTTGCGGCGCACCGCCTCGTCATAATACTTGCGGAACTGCTTTTCGCCGATGTTGCCGTAATAGCCCTTCAGCTTCTGCTTCGCCATCAGCTGCACGCCGAAGTCGGTCGGCTTGTTCTTGCGGCGCTGGCCGTGCTGGCCCGGGCCGTATTCGCGCTTGCTGATGGGCGACTTGGCGCGGCCCCACAGGTTGACGCCCAGGCGGCGATTGATCTTGTACTTGGATTCGGCGCGTTTGGTCATGCGCTGCACACCGCGCCGGTGGGCGCGGGCCTTCTGTCGGTGCCAGACCCCTTATGGAGTTCGCGGCGGGTTGTCCCGGTAGTCCCGACCTCACGAGGCCGGGCGTGCATATGCCCCGAAGGCACAGCCGCTTTCCCAGGAATGCGGCGGCTATAGGCGCCGGGCCGGGGCTTGTCAAAACGCCGCCGCCATCGCACCTCGCAGCCATGCCGACACGCGAAGAGATCCTCATCCTGGGCCTGACCGCCGGCGTCCTCGGCAGCCTGGTCGGCGGCCTGATGCTGGGCATCGGGCTCGGGCTGGCGGTCAACGGCGCCCATATCGGCTGGCTGCTGGTGTTGCCGGCCGCGCCGGTGTCGGGCCTGCTGGGTTACATGCTGGCGCGCAGGCTGGCACGCCAATTGCCGAATTGAACGGTGCTGGCATACTCCCGGCAAAATCCGGGAGCGTTCCAATGACCACACGCCGCAATCTGCTCGCCGCCACGCCCGCGTTGCTGGCCGCGCCAGCCATCGCGCAGACATCCTGGGTGCCGAACCGGCCCATCACCCTGGTGGTGGGCTTCCCGCCTGGTGGCCAGACCGACTTCGCCGCCCGCGTGCTCCAGCCGGTGATGCAGACCAACTTGGGCGTGCCGGTCGTCATCGACAACCGCGGCGGCGCCTCGGGCAATATCGGCACCGAGTATGTCATGAATTCGCGCCCCGACGGCTACACGCTGCTGGTCGGCAACAACTCGCCGATGACCATCAATCCGCACACGATGGACGGCATGACCATCGACCCGCGGGTCATGGCGTCGATCGGCAACATGCTGCAATCATCGCTGCTGCTGTGCACGCACCCATCGATGAATGTGGGGAATGTCGCCCAGCTTCGGGCCTGGATCGCCGCCCAGCCGCGCGGCTCGATCAACTACGGCTCCTCCAGCGCCGGCGCCATGACGCATGTGGCGATGGAGCTGCTGCGCGAGCGGCTCGGCAATCCGGACATGACCCATGTGCCCTATCGAGGCTCCGGCCCCGCCATGGTGGATTTCATCGCCAACCGCTTCAGCCTGATGTTCGACGCGGCGTCCGTCGTCGCGCCCTTCCTGCAGGCCAACCAGCTGCGCGGCGTTCTGGCCACCGGCGCCACCCCCAGCCCCGCCTTCCCCACGGTACAGACCGCGGCGGCGCAGGGCATCCCGAACTTCACTTTCTACGCCTGGATCGGCCTGTTCGCCGCCGCCGGCACGCCGCCCGAGATCATCAACCGGCTGAACACCGCGTTGAACGCGGCGATGAGCGACCCCGCGACGGCTGAGCGCATCACCAGCCGCGGCGACGAGCTGGGCGGCGGCACGCCCGACCATCTGGCGACGATGATGGCGCGCGACCACCAGCTGTGGGGCGATGTCGTGCGGACCAACAACATCCGGGCGAGCAGCTAGCCCGCCAGCGTCTCGAACTCCGCCGGGCTGGTGATCTCGATCAACTCCAGATCGTCACTGTGTTCAATCTCCCGGTGCTTCACCATGGGCGGCTGCAGCACCGTGGTTCCGGCCTGCAGCAGCACCTCGCCGATATCCTCGTATTCAAACCGCACCCAGCCGCGCAGCACCACGACGAACTGGAAGTCCAGCCGGTGCTGATGCCACTTCGGCTCCGGATGTTCCCCGGGCACCGCGCGAATGACATGCGCACCATAGCCGCCCGCCGTCTCTCCCCTCACGCCCAGGTCGCGATATTCGAAGAAGGCCCGAAGGCCACGTTCAAAACCGGCGGGGTCGGCCTGGCGCACCACCGTCGGCATCAGGTCAGCGCCTGGGCGCAGGTGCGGACATAGGCCGGGCGCGCCATCAGCCTCTCATACCACCGCCGCAGATGCGGCAGCTCCGCGCGCTCGATCGGCAGCGCGTACCAGCGATGCAGCACCGGCCCGATGGCGATGTCGGCAATGCTGAACGCGCCGGCCACGAATTCCTGGTCTTCCAGGCGCGCATCCAGCATGCCGAACAGCCCTTCCGCCTGGTCCCGCGCCGCGACCAGCGCCGCCTGGTCGCGCTGCGCCTCGGGCGTGCGGATCAGGCCGATGAACAGCGTGGTCATGCGCGGGTTCAGGCTGGTCTGCTGCCAGTCCAGCCACTGGTCCACCACCCCACGGGCGCCGGCACCCGTGGGGTACAGGGCGCTGCCGCCATGCCGGCTGCACAGGTAGCGGAGGATGGCATTGCTCTCCCACAGCACCGTGCCGTCGCTGTCCACCAGCGTGGGCACCGTCGCATTAGGGTTCATCGCCAGGTAGGCCGCCTCCCGCGTGCGGCCGAAGGCGCCGCCCGCCTCCTCGCGCCGGAAATCCAGCCCCAGCTCATCCAGAAGGAACAGCACCTTCATGACGTTGGAGGATGTGTTGCGGCCCCAGATGGTCAGCATGTTGCGTTTCCTTACCCGAAGGATGGCAGCTTGGGGTTGCCAGGGGCGGGAGGCAATTCCACAAAACCGCATGGCCCTTGTCGTTTTTGTGTTGGCGCTGGCGGCGCCTGTCTTCGCGAAGCTCAGTGAGGGGTGGTTCAACCTGGCGCCCTGCGAATTGTGCCTGTGGCAGCGGGCGCCCTATTGGGTGGCGGCGGGGCTGGCCCTGGCGGCGATATTCTGGCCGCGCTTCCGGCCCTGGCTGCTGGCGGGCGCCGCGCTCGCCGCCGCCGTCTCGGCCGCCATCGGCGCCTTCCATCTGGGCGTCGAATGGCACTGGTGGCCCTCGCCGCTGGCCGGCTGCACCACGCCGCAGGCAGCCGGCGCCAGCGTCCAGGAGATGATGCGCAGCATGCCCGTTTCCCCCACCAAGCCATGCGACGAGCCGGCCTTCCTCATTCCCGGCCTGCCGCTTTCCATGGCGGCGATGAACACCATCTACGGGTTTGCCCTGGCCCTGCTGGCCTTCAAAGGACGCCGCCCATGACGACCCCGCGCGACTATCTGGAACGTGTCATCCGCGTCGATCACGCTGGCGAATACGGCGCCAAGCGGATCTATCAGGGCCAGCTAGCGGTGCTGCGCGGCACGAAATACGAGCCGATCATCCAGCACATGCAGGATCAGGAGCAGGTCCATCTCGACCACTTCTCCAGGCTGGTCGGCACCCGCCGGGTCCGGCCCACGGCCCTGCTGCCGTTGTGGCATGTCGCGGGCTATGTCCTGGGTGCCGCGACCGCCGCGATGGGCCACCGCGCCGCCATGGCCTGCACCGTCGCGGTGGAGGAAGCCATCGACGAACACTACGCCGCGCAAGAGGCCGCCCTGGGCGACGACGAGGCGCCGCTACGCACCGACATCGCCCGATTCCGTGCCGAGGAGCTGGAACACCGCGATACCGGGCTGGAGCACGAGGCGGAGTTGACGCCCGGCTATCGGGCGCTGTCGGCGGTGATCAAGGCCGGCTGCAAGCTCGCCATCAAGGTTTCCGAAAGGGTCTGAAACGCTTTGGCACAATTCTTGAATGAAGCTGTTGACCCGACCGGCCTCTCCCCCGCATAGACGCGGCGTGGACCTTCCGATCACTTCCTCCCATTTGTCCGTCGGCCGCCATGTGTTGAGCCTGGAGGCAGCTGCGCTGAGCGCCCTCGCCGGGGCGCTGGATGGCCGATTCGAAGCGGCGGTGGAATTGCTGGCCGGCTGCACCGGGCGGGTCGTGGTCTCGGGCATGGGCAAGTCCGGCCATGTCGGCCGCAAGATCGCCGCCACCCTGGCCTCCACCGGCACGCCGGCCCTGTTCGTCCATCCGGGCGAGGCCAGCCATGGCGATCTGGGCATGATCGTGCCGGGCGACGCCGTGCTGGCGCTGTCGAACAGCGGCGAGACGGCGGAGCTTTCGGATTTGGTGGCGCATGCCAAGCGCTTCGGCCTGTCGCTGGTCGCCATCATCGGCCGCGCCGGCAGCGGCCTGGCGCGCGACGCCGATGTGGCGCTCGTTCTGCCGCCGGCACCCGAGGCCTGCCCGATGGGCCTGGCGCCCACCACCAGCACGACGATGCAGATGGCGCTGGGCGACGCGCTCGCGGTGGCGCTGCTGACCCGGCGCGGCTTCACCGCAACCGATTTCCGCGTCTTCCACCCCGGCGGCAGGCTGGGCGCCAAGCTGATGCGGGTGGCGCAGCTGATGCACACCGACATGCCGCTGGCTCCGCCGGAAACGCCGATGTCCGATGCCTTGGTGGCAATGACCGCCGGGCGCTTCGGCTGCCTGGGCATCGTCGAGCAGGGCCGACGGCCCGAAGCGATGGGCAATCCGTCGAGCGA
>CAXTJY010000190.1:1780-2150 GCA_964244395.1 uncultured Rhodovarius sp. | reverse complement strand
CGGCATCGTCACCGACGGTGACCTGCGCCGCGCCTTGCGCGACGGCGGCGACCTGCTGGCGCGTGAGGCCGGCAGCGTGATGACCGCAGGCCCCCGCACCATCGGACCGGACGCCCTGGCGGCGGAGGCGCTGCACATCATGGCCGGGCGCATCACCGCGCTCTTCGTCGTCGACGCCGCGGGCCGGCCCATCGGCATCCTGCACATCCACGACCTGCTGCGGGCCGGTGTGGCATGAGCGCCGCGCCCCAGCCCAGCCTGGGCCCGGTGACCGCGCTGCCCAGCCGGCGGGACATGCTTGCCCCCTCCCGCGCCCGGGTGGCGCCCTCGGCGCGCGGCATGGCGCGGCGGCACGCCATGATGCGCCTGG
>CAXTJY010000190.1:0-1770 GCA_964244395.1 uncultured Rhodovarius sp. | reverse complement strand
GTGGCCGATCGCGTCGGCCTCAGCGAGCGCGCCATCTATGCCGACCTGAAGCTCGCCCGCCTGCTGGCGCCGGATCGCGCCAAAATCGCCGAGCATCCGATCGCCGACAACCAAGCGGACCTGATGCGCCTGGCCAAGCTCGCCTTGCCGGCCATTGGGCTGGCCCTGCTGTGCCTGCTGCTGTTCTGGCCGGAGATCGACGGCAAGGAGGGCCGCATGTCCTTCCGCCGCGGCCAGCCGGTGGTGGCCGAGGCGCTGCAGGTCACCGCGCCGCTATACCAGGGCCTGGATGAGCTGAACCGCCCCTACACCGTCACCGCACAGGTGGCGCGGCAGCAGCCGGGGGTGGTGCAGGCGGGGCAGGAGGTGATCGACCTCGATGCGCCGCGGGCCGACATCACCCTGACCGACGGCGCCTGGATCTTCATCGAGTCCCGCGACGGGGTGTATGACCGCGGCCGCAACTGGCTCGATCTGCGGGGCGACGTGACGATCTACCACGACAACGGCACCCGCTTCCGCAGCGAGACGGCGGCGGTGGACCTGACCGCCGGCGCCGCCAGCGGCAACCGCCCGACCCAGGCGCAGGGACCGTTCGGCACCGTCGAATCCGAAGGGTTCGAGTTGACCGAGCGTGGCGCGGTGATGGTCTTCACCGGCCGGGCGCATGCGGTGCTGGAGGGCCGGCAGAAGTGAGGCGGGCGCTCCTCATCGCCCTGCTGGCCTGGCCCGCGGTGGCCCAGAACATCGACATGAGCCAGGGCGGGCCGGTCGACATCACCAGCACCGACGGCATCGAGTGGCGGCAGGAGCAGCGGGTGGTGATCGCCCGCGGCAACGCCCAGGCGGTGCGCGACGGGGTGACGGTGACGGCGGCTCGGCTGCTCGCGCGTTACCGGCCGCAAGCCGGCGCGGCGCCAGCCCAGCCGGCCGCGGCCACCGCCGCCGAGGCCACCATGTCCGGCGGGAACGAGATCTTTCGGCTGGAGGCCGAGCAGAACGTCCGCATCGCCACTGCCACCGATACCGCCACGGGCGATCGCGCCGTCTACGACATCGACCAGGCCGTGCTGGTGCTGACCGGCCGCGAACTGACGCTGGTGACGCCGAACCAGCGCATCGTGGCCCGCGACAGCCTGGAGTATTGGAGCCAGCGGCGCATGGCCGTGGCGCGCGGCAACGCCGTGCTGACCACCACCGACAACCGATATGTCGGCGCCGACACGCTGGTGTCCTACCTCACGGCCGAAGGCACGCCGGCGCCGGTGCGCGGCACTGCCCCGGGCGCCGCCCCGCCGCCTCCCGGCTCCGGCCGCATCGACCGGGTGGAGCTGTTCGGCCATGTCGAAATCCGCACCGCGACCGAGGTGGTGCGCGGCGACCGGGGCGTCTACTCGGCCGAGACCGGGCTGGCCCGCCTGCTGGGAAACGTCCGGATCACCCGTGGCGACAACCAGGTGAACGGGACCGAGGCGCTGGTCAATCTCAACACCGGCATCTCGCGCCTGGTGAATACGCCGGGGCAGCGCGTGCAGGGCCTGATCGTGCCGCAACAGCAGCAGCGGGCGCCCGGCGCCGGCACGCCGGGGGTTCCGCGATGAAGGTGGAAGCAATCGCGCCGACGGGCGCGTTTCAGGCGATCGAAGGCGGCGGCGGGCTGGTCGCCACCAATCTGGGCAAGCGCTACCGCAAGCGGCCGGTGGTGCGCGGCGTGTCGCTCAGCCTCAAGCGCGGCGAAGCAGTGGGCCTGCTCGGCCCCAACGGGGCGGG
>CAXTJY010000189.1:0-7330 GCA_964244395.1 uncultured Rhodovarius sp. | reverse complement strand
ATATCGATGCCGACGCCGCCGGTGAGGAAGTTGGAGCCGGTGCCGCCATCCAGCACATCGTCGCCCCGCCCACCGTTCACCGCGTCGGTCCCCGCGCCCGCGTTGATGAAGTCGTTGGTGACCGTGCCGGTCACGGATTCGCCTGCAGCCGAGCCAAGATACTGGAAGCGGATGCTCTCCACCGGGCCGGAATAGGCGCTGGCAAGTTTGGTGGCGGCCAGGCCGGTGCCGGCCTGCGCGTAGGTGAGCGAGGAAATGGTCACCGCGGCCCGTAGGGCAGCCAGGCTGTAGTCGGCGCTGCCGAAATGCAGGAATTCGATGCTGGACAGCACATCCGCGCCCTCCGCCCCATCCACCAGCAATAGCCCGCCGGCCTCCGCAAAGCGGTATTGGCTGATGCCGAAGTCGAAGAACGCCCAGTCGGTTCCCAGGCCGCCATCCAGCAGGTCGTCGCCGATGGAGCCGACCAGGGTGTCGTTGCCGCTGCCGCCCAGCAGTCGGTCGGCGCCTTCGTTGCCGAAGAGCTGGTCGTCGCCGACGTCGCCCAGCATGGTGTCGTTCCCCTGGGCGCCGAACAGCCGGTCCGCCAGCTCGGTGCCCAGGACCCAGTCCCCGCCTGGCCCGTCGAGGCGGGTCAGCAGCCGGGTCGCGGGATCGTACGAGGTGACGATGTCGCTGGTGCCATAGAGGTAGCGCACGGCTTCGACATCGGCGGTGCCCAGCGCACTGACTGCATAGTTCCGGTTGTAGGACAGGATGGTGGTGCTGCCATTGTCGTGCGTCGGGTCGATCCGGGGCGAGCCTTCGAAGGGATGCTTGAAGCCCAGGGCGTGGCCGATCTCATGCAGCACCGTGCCGGCATAGCCGGTGGGGCCGCGGAAGGCAGTGTCGTTGCCGGCGAACCGGGACGAGTCGAAGAACACGTCGCCGCCGAGAGTTCCATAGACCGGGGAATAGGTAGTGACGCCGCTGACCGTCGCGCTGCTGGTGGACGGGTAGTAGGCGTATCCATTCGTGCCTTGCAGCGTCAGGCTGGTCATGCCGAAGCGGATGGACCCGCCGATGCTTTCGGCCACCTCGATGAAGGTCAGGCCACTGACAGCCGCCCACTGCGCCAGGGCAGCGCGCACATCCGCCTGTTGCCCCGCGGTGAGTGGGGTGAAGCCGGTGAAGGTCTGGAAGTCGTAGGCGGCGCGGGCGGCGCCGAAGCTGTAGGTGACCGCGACCGAGGTGCCGAGGGGGGCGGCGGTGTTCCAGCGGGTGTGTTCATTGCTGATGAGGGAGGCGGCGTCGGCAGAAAGCGCCATGATGTCGGACCTGATTGAGAGAGAGCATTATGCGGCGGGGTTCGGCGCCCGGCAACGCGGCTCAGGCGGGCCGTGCGCGGCGGAACAGCCGCCGCGCCGCCGCATTGCCCGCCGGGATGCTCATCACCAGCGTGATCACCACGATTACCGCCAGCACAGCCGAGATCGGCCGGGTGAAGAAAGGGGAAAGGTCACCGTCCGAGATCACCAGGCCACGGCGCAGGCTCTTATCCATCAAATCGCCCAGCACCAGCCCCAGCACGAAGGGCGCGGGGTGGTAGCCGTAGCGCCGAAGGAAGAAGATCGTCACGCCCACGCCCAGCATGGTCCAGACATCGAACAGCCGTTGCGCGATGGAGAAGCTGCCGACGACGCACAGCACGAAGATGATGGGCATGATGATGCTGCGCGGCACCTGCAGCACCTTCAGCAGGGGGCGGACCAGGAAGAGCCCGAAAAACAGGATGCCGATGGTGGCGTATACGTTCATCGCCACTACGTCGTAGACGAAGCTGGGGTTCTCGATCATCAGCATCGGGCCGGGCTTCACGCCGTGGATCATCATCGCCGCCAGCAGCACGGCGGCCGGGGCGCTGCCGGGGATGGCGAGCGCCAGGGCGGGAATGATGCCGCCGGGGATGGAGGCGTTGTCGCCGGTTTCCGCCGCGATCAGGCCATCGACAGAGCCCTTGCCGAATTCCTCCGGCGTCTTGCTGGCGCGGCGGGCGGCTGCGTAGCTGGACCACGCGGCCATGTCCTCGCCCACGCCCGGCAGGATGCCGATATAGACGCCGATGACGCCGGACCGCAGCACCGTCTTCCAGTACTTCACCACGTCCGAGATGCGCGGCAGCACACTGTCCACCGCATAGACCTGGGCGCGCTTGAAACGTTCGCCCATCACCGTCAGCACCTCGGCGCAGCCGAAGGCGCCGACCAGGGTGGGGATGAGGGAGAGGCCGCCGGCCAGGTTGGGGTCGCCATAGGCAAAGCGCTCATAGGCGTGGATGCCGTCCTGGCCGATCAGGGCGACGAAAAGGCCGAGGATGCCCATGATCCAGCCCTTCAGCGGGTCCGACCCGGTGATGCTGCCCGACATCATCACGCCGAACAGGCTGAGCCAGAAGAACTCATAGGATTGGAAGCTGAGCGCCATTTCGCCCAGCGCCGGGGTGAGGATGGCGAGGCAGACGATGCCGAAGAGCGAGCCGGCGACCGAGCCGGTGGTGGCGATGCCCATGGCGCGCCCGGCCTCGCCGCGGCGGGCGAGCTGGTAGCCATCCAGGCAGGCGGCGGCGTTGGCGGCGGTGCCGGGGATGTTGAGCAGGATGGCGCTGCGGCTGCCGCCATAGATGGTGCCGACATAGGCGCAGATGAGGATGAGGATGGCGTCGCCGGCAGGCAGGCGGATGGTGAGCGTCGTCATCAGCGAGATGGCCAGCGTGGCGGAGAGGCCGGGCATGCAGCCGATCAGGATGCCGAGCAGGGTGGCGCCGAAGGTGTAGGCGAGCAGGCGCGGCTCGGCGAAGGTCAGCATGGACTGGCCGAGGAGGGAGAGGCCTTCGAACATCAGGGCAGCCGCACCAGGAACACTTCCTGAAAGATGAAGGTCACCGCCGCCGCCGCGACCACCGCCACCAGGGCGGCCCGGGTCAGGCCATAGCGCAGCGTGCCCGCCGCGCGGTGCTCCGGCCATTCGAACAGGGTGATCGCCAGGAAGATGAACAGCCCGGCCCCGAGCCAGAAGGGTGGGCCATGCCCCAGCGCGCCGGCGCCGAAGCCGACGCACAGCAGGAAGGCCAGGCCCACGCGCCAGGGCTCGGCCACGCCGCCGTCGCTGCCTTCCAGGTCCGGCCCTTCGGCCACCGGCGCGCGGCGGAAGAACAGCGCCACGCCCAGCGCCGCCAGGATGACCCCCAGCAGCCCCGGCACCAGGCCGGGGATGGTGTAGGGGTTGATGCCCTGCTCCTCCAGCCGCGGCATGCGCCAGGATTCGAAGGCGATGGCCAGGCCCAGCCCCAGCCAGAAGATGCCGAAGCTGCGGTCCCGGGCTGGCGTCAAAGGCGCTCGATCCCCACCGTGTCCGGCGCCACGCGGGCTGTGCCGGCATCATGGTACAGCCACGCCGTCTGCCGCACCGCGATCCAGGCCTGGTCGTAGGCGGCCTGGCCGTGGATGGGGGAGAGCACGGCGGCCCGCGCCTCCGCGTATTCGCGCAGGCGGGTGCTGGTGGCCATCTTCTGCTCCCACACCATCGAGGCGGTCTGGGTCACGGCGGGCGGCACGTCCTTGGGGAACCAGACGCCGAAATAGTTCAGCGGCGCCGGGATGGAGGGCAGCCAGCGCTTGACCGAGGGGATTTCGCCGAAGCCCGCCAGCATCACCGGCTGCTCGCTCTGCACCGCCAGCGGGATGAGGCGGCGGCCGCGGATCATCTCGGCCATCTCGACCAGCAGCTGTGCCACCACCGGCACCTCGCCCGCCACCGCGGCCAGCACGGCGGGGTTGCCGCCGTCATAGGTGGCGTGGCGGTAGTTCACGCCGGGGGCGGCGGCCTTCACCGCCTCCATGATGTTGCGCCCGGCGCTGGACTGGCCGGCGGTGCCGACGGCGATGTCGCGGCGGTTCTGCAAGGCCGTCAGCAACTGCCCGAAATCGGCGAAGCCGGCGCGCGGGTTGGCCGAGATGGTGTTCACGTTGGCGACGGTGAAGAACAGGTTCCAGTCGGCCAGCATGGTGTCCAGCAGGCCCATGACCTTGTAGCAGCCGACATCGATGGCGGCGCCGGCCGCCCAGGTATAGCCGTCTTTCGCCGCCTGCAGCACGTTGCGGGTGCCGATGGAGCCCGAGGCACCGGGCTGGTTGACGACGACGAAGCGCTGGCCCAGCGCGTCCTCCAGCTCGGCGGCGGCGATGCGGGCCATCTGGTCGGTGGAGCCGCCGGCGGCCCAGGGCACCACCAGCGTCACAGGCCGATCGGGACGCCAGGGATAGGCCTGGGCGCGGGCGTGCATGGCAGGCAAGGCGAGCGTGCTGGCCAGAGCGGCGCGGCGGGGGATTTGGGTCATGGCGGACGGTCCTTGCTGGCTTTGGAGCAGGTTGCTGCCGCGGCCCGGGGGCCGTCAAGCGGAGCGAACCGTTTGGTTACCGATGCGCCCACCAAGCCGACCGAGCAGCCTTGCCGACAGCGTGCGCGAGCGGCGAGGACGCCGACGGGCACGGCGCGATGGCCGTGGAGCGGTGGTCGTGGCGTCAGCCGAACTCCGGCCCCAGCACGGCCATGCAGCCACTGGCATCGCCGGGCAGATCGCCGCCGCGCACCATGCGGGTGAAGCCACGCAGCGGGGTGCCATGATGCGCCCGCAACCAGCCTGAGATCGCCGCATCGTCGCGCAGGTCGAGGATGCCGCCCTCGGGCAGCGCGGCGGCCACCAGCGCCATGCCGATACCCGGCTCCCGCGCCAGCAGCGGCCCGGCATGCGGCGTGCGGGCGCCGTCTCGGCACAGGATGGCACCCACGATCAGCCCGCCCTTCTCGACCACGAAGCCCGGTCGTTCGCAGACCTTGCCGAGCAGCCAGCCGCGCCCGGCGCCGAAGGCCGCCGCGTCCAGCGCGACCACGCCGGGCCAGTCCTCGTCGCGCATCGGGCGAGCGCCGGGCATGGCCGGCACCCGCGGCACCTGCCAGCGGGAAAAGCCCCAGGCGTCCCGAAAACCCAGCCGGGCATAGACGGCGCTGCCCTCGGGCGTCGCGTCCAGCGCCACGCAGGGAGTGCCGCGCAGCGACCTCAGCGCCCAGCGCATCATGCCGGTGGCCATCCCTTGGCGCCGGAGGTCGGGGCGGACCAGCACCATCGAAATCCAGGTGACGGGCCCGAAGGGCAGCGTGGCCACGGTGGCGGCCAGCGCCTCGCCGCCATCGTCGCGCATGCGAAGGGTGCCGTGTTGGGCGAAGGCCTGCCAGTCCAGCGCCGTCTGGTTCCAGCCCGCCAGGGCGGACAATCGCAGGGCCCGGGACAGGTCGCCCGGGCGCGGTGGCCTCAGTCGCACTCGCAGCCGGGTGCGGGCGCCAGGCTGCCCTGAACCACGTGATGGTCCACCCACTCCGCCACCAGGCGACGCGCTTCGGTAATGGAAGATTCCGGATGATGCACCCGGTAGAGCGTCGTACAGGCCTGGAACGCCGAGAAATCCTCGGCGCCGATGTCGCGCAGCTCACGATAGGCGGTCACGACGGCACGTTCGCAGCGCCGGGCGATGTGGCTGTAGTCGCGGCCCATGATCAGTTCCCCATTTGCGAATCAGTCGCAACCACAGGAACCTTAGCCAGGAATGAACGAGCGTTCAAGTGTCAGTAGGCGGAGTTACGGCAAAGTTTCTCGATCTGAGGGAGGAATTTCCGGCAGCCTGCCCCCCAAGCCCGGCATAGAGGGGGAGCGTCAGACCAGCGCAAACCCTTCGCGACGGAGCTCTACCGCCAGCTGGTCAAGCGCCTTGCCGACCCCGGTCATCACTTCGGCGATCTCAGCCTCGCTGATCACCAGCGGCGGCGAGAAGGCGATGCCGTCGCCGGGCAGGACGCGCATGATCAGCCCCTGCCCTTCACACAGCTTCTGCGCCCGGCCGGCAATCTTTCTCGACGCGTCGAAGTTGCGGCGGGTGGCCTTGTCCTCGACCAGTTCCAGCGCGCCGATCATGCCGACGCCGCGGGCCTCGCCCACCAGCGGGTGGTCGGCCAGGGCCTGGAGGCCGGCCTGCATCAGCGGGCCGGTCTTCCCCACCATGCCGACGAGGTCCATCTCGTCGTAGATCTTGAGCGTTTCCAGCGCGACGGCCGCCGCCACGGGGTGGCCGGAATAGGTGAAGCCATGGCCCCAGGTGCCCACGGTCTCGGCGCCGTCGGCCAAGCCCTGGAAGACGCGCTCATTCACCATCACCGCCGAGATCGGCAGGTAGGACGACGACAAGGCCTTGGCGCAGACCAGGATGTCGGGCTCGATGCCGTAGGTCTGGGAGCCCCAGTAGCTGCCGGTGCGCCCGAAGCCGCAGATCACCTCGTCGGCGACCAACAGGACGTCGTACTTCTTCAGTACGGCCTGGATCTTCGGCCAGTAGCCGGCGGGCGGCACGATGACGCCGCCGGCGCCCATCACCGGTTCAGCGAACATGCCGGCTACGGTGCCCGGCCCCTCGGCCAGGATCAGCGCTTCCAGCTCGTCCGCCATGCGGGTGGAGAATTCCTCCTCGGTCTCGCCGGGGCGGCCCTCATGATAGAAATGCGGGTTCGAGGTGTGCAGGATGCCGGCGATCGGCAGGTCGAACAGCTTGTGGTTGGTGGGCAGGCCAGTCAGCGAGGCGGCGGCGATGGTGACGCCGTGATAGCCCTTGATCCGCCCGATGACCTTCTTCTTCTCCGGCCGGCCGATGGCGTTGTTGAAGTACCAGATCATCTTCAGCGCCGAGTCGTTGGCCTCGGAGCCAGAATTGGCGAAGAACACCTTGCTCATCGGCACCGGGGCGCGCTCGATCAGCATCTCGGACAGGTCGATCAGCGGCTCGTGGCTCTTGCTGGTGAAGGCGTGGTAGAAGGGCAGCTTGCGCATCTGTGCCGCCGCGGCCTGGACCAGGCGTTCGTTGGAGAAGCCCAGCGCGGCGCACCAAAGCCCGGCCACCGTGTCGATATAGCCGCGGCCCTGGTCGTCCCACACCCGCACGCCCTCGCCCCGGGTAATGACCATGGGGCCGTTCGCGACGTGGGCCTTGTGGTCGGTATAGGGGTGCAGGACGTTCGCGACGTCGCGCATGGCGTTGCTGTTGCGGGGAGGGGTCATGTGCGCCGAGGCTCCTGGAATGCGGGCCGACCCTAATCCGTTGAACCTTTGGGCGCCATGGCGTTTGATATGGCATGCTGAATCCTGACACCGCGCTGGCGTGCGAGCACATCCTGACCGACATCCAGAAAGCCGGGCTGACCCTGGCGACGGCGGATTTCGATGGCGCCCGGGTGGACGATCTTTTGATCG
>CAXTJY010000188.1:2775-7336 GCA_964244395.1 uncultured Rhodovarius sp. | reverse complement strand
CGGCGTCGCGGGCCTTGGCTTCCGGCGTGCGCTTCGCCGGATCGCCCCAGCCGCCGCCGCCGGCGGAAAGAAGGTGCAGCACGTCGCCGGGCTGGATCGGCACGCCGACCTCCTTGGTGCGCAGCACGCGCTCAGCACCATCGGCGCCGCGCAACACGTAGTGGTGCGGCGCGCTGTCGGCACCGCCGTTCAGCCCGGCTGAGCCGTGGCGCGCGCCGTCGCCCGCGGTGTTGGCCAGCGCGGTGCCCTCGCATTCGACGCGCAGGTGCAGCTCCGCCCCGGTGCCGCCGCGGAACTCGCCGGCGCCGCCCGAGCCCGGCCTGAACTCGTGCCGCTCGAACAGCAGCGGGAAGCGCGCCTCGGCCTGCTCGACGCTGCCGAATTTCAGCCCGCCGGCGCTGTGCCATTCGCCCACGGTGTTCCAGCCGTCGCCCGCGATGCTGGCGCCGCCGCCGGGGCGGGCCTGGAACAGGTGCCAGACGAACGGCTTGCCACCCGGTGCCTTGCCCTGGATGGCGGCCCGGAAACGGCGGCCCCAGCCGCCCATGGCGCGGTCCGGGCAGCAATGCTGCATGGCGCGGATGATGGCCTCCACGATCTCGTTCGAGCAATGCGAGGTGCACATGGTCACCGGCGCGCCGTCCCGCGCCCAAACCACGGTGCCTTCCTTGGCGATCACCTCCAGCGGCCGGAAGGCGCCGTCGTTCTTCGAGACATCGGCGTCAAGCAGATAGGCGAAGGCCATCGCCACCGCCGAGCGCATGTTGGGGTAGGAGGAGTTGACGATGCCGGTTGCCTCGTCGTCGGAGCCGGTGAGATCGACGTGCAGCGAATCGCCGGTCTTGGTGCAGGTGGCGCGGATGGCGATGTCCTCGCGGCCGTGGCCGTCATCGTCGAGGATGGCTTCGCCGTGCCAGGTGCCGTCCGGCCAGGCCGCGACGATCCGGCGGGCATGCGCTTCCGACAGGTCGAGGATCGCCGCCACCGCCGCCATCAGGCCGGCCTGCCCATGCTGGGCCAGCAACGCGGCGACCCGGGCAGCGCCCACCCGCGCCGCGCCCACCATCGCCATCAGGTCGCCGCGCACGTCGCGCGGCACGCGGGTGTTGGCGCAGATCATCCGCAGCAAATCGTCGCGCAGCCCGCCATCCTCGCCCAGGCGGATGGGCGGCAGCCGCACGCCCTCGGACCAGATGTCGGTGGCGCCCGGGTTGTAGCCGCCATGGGTGGAACCGCCGATATCCGGCACATGCGCCCGCACCACGGTGAAGAAACAGCGCTGATCCTCCGCGAAGACCGGCAGGATGATGGTGAGGTCGGGCAGGTGGCTGCCGCCGTTGTAGGGGTCGTTCAGCAGGTAGATGTCGCCGTCCCGCGGCCGCGGAAACTGCTCCAGCACGGCGCGCACCGCGAAGCTGAGCGCGCCGACATGCACCGGGATGTGGTCGGCCTGCGCCACCAGCCCGCCATCGGCGCCGCACATCGCCACCGAGAAGTCGCGCGAGGAATTGAGGATCTGGCTGTAGGAGGTGCGCAGCATCGCATCGCCCATTTCCTCGACGATGGCTCTGAGGCGGTTGTCGAGCACGGCGAGGGTGACGGGGTCCATGGGGGGCAGCTTTCGGGGCGTCGTGCTGCGGGTCAAGCCGCAAAGCGACGTTATCCGGCTACGCCGGAAGCGTCGGGGGTGACGGGGTCCATGGCGAAAGCTTTGGGGTGGCACCCCAGCGTCAAGCTACTCCGCGGCGTCGGGGAGGCGCTCCACGCTGATCCTGAACCCAAGCGCCCGCGCGAGGCCAAGCAGTGTGCTCAACCTGGGGTCGCCCGTTTTGTGCAGGCCCTTGTAAAGCGCCATCCGCGTCACTCCCGCCTGCTTGGCCACCTTGGTCATGCCGCGTGCGCGCGCGACCACGCCGAGTGCGTTGGCGATGAAGCCGGCATGGCCGGTCTCGAACGCCTCCCGCAGCAATTCCTCCTGGTCGTTCGGGGTCGGGAAGAACTCGGCCCCATCGAAGGGGAATGTCTCGACCTTTTCCATGGTGAATCCTTTCAAACCGTGCGCGTCGCCAGGTCGTGCGCCCGGGCGATGTCGCGCTGCTGCGATCCCTTGTCTCCGCCGCACAGCAGGACGATGAGTAGCCCGCCCCGCTGCACGAAATACATGCGATACCCCGGCCCAAAGGCGATGCGGGCCTCCGACACGCCCTCGCCGACCGCCCTGACGTCGCCGAGCAATCCACCGCCCATCCGCAACAGACGAGAGGCGATGATCCTTGCCGCCTTCCTGTCCTTCAGTCCTCGGTGCCAGTCCAGGAATTCAGCTGTCTGGCGCAGTTCGATCATCGGGTTAAGGTTGCAGCGCGCGAGGTCGCGCGTCAACTAAAGTATACGAATTGGAGGACGTCCATGCAAGAAATGTTCTCCGGCCTGCGCTTTCCGGAAGGGCCGGTGGCGTTGCAGGACGGTTCGGTCATCCTGGTCGAGATCGAGGCCGGGCGGATCACCAAGGTCGGTCCCGACGGCGCCAGGACCACGCTGGCGACCATTGCCGGCGCGCCCAACGGCATCGCCCTGGGGCCGGACGGCAAGCTCTACGTCTGCAACAATGGCGGCTTCTCTTGGCATGAGGAGCCCGGCCTGTTGCGCCCCACCGGCCAGGCGCCGGATTACGAGACCGGACGGATCGAGGTGCTGGACCTCGCCACCGGCGCCATTACCCGGCTGTACGACCGTTGCGGCGAGCACATGCTCAAAGGCCCCAACGACATCGTCTTCGACCCCAATGGCGGCTTCTGGTTCAGCGACCTGGGCAAGGTGCGGGGGCGGGACCGCGACCATGGCGGCGCCTACTGGGCGGCCGCGGATGGCAGCCAAATCATCGAGGCCGCCTACCCCATCTTTGGCGGCGCCAACGGCATCGGCCTGAGCCCCGCCGGCGACGTGCTGTATGTGGCGGAGACCGAGACCGGCCGGCTGTGGGCGTGGGATGTGGAAGGCCCGGGCAAGCTGCGCAAACAGCCCTGGCCGAGCAGCAGCGGCGGCAAGCTGGTCTGCCAATTCCCCGGCTTCCGGCGGCTGGATTCGATGGCCATCGCGGCTTCTGGGAACATCGTCGTTGCCACGCTGGTCAGCGGCGAGATCACCACCGTCTCGCCCTCGGGCGAGATCCTGGATGTGCGGAAGATGCCGGAATCGATGCCGACCAACATCTGCTTCGGCGGGCCGGACATGCGCACCGCGTACATCACGCTGTCGCTGACCGGCCGGCTGGTCAACATGCCATGGCACGAGCCCGGCTACAGCCTGCCCTGGTCGGCCTGACGCATGAATGGGACAAGGATTTTATTGCTTTTATAGGTTAAATATCTTATCAACGCGAGTTCCTGTTGGAGCCTGCCCGATGTCCCTTCGCCGCTTCCGCAACTTTCGCCGCCCGCCGCCGGGCATCGTCGCCCGCCTGACCAAGCCGGTGCCGTGGCGGCCAATGACCGATGCGGAATGGGAGGGCGTGATGCACTTCATGTATTACGTCCACCCCGAAAAGGGCCGCTACACCGTGCTGGGCGCGCGGCGCAGCCTCGATGCCTGCTTCCATGCCGCTTGCATGGACAAGCCCTGGCGCGAGCTGCCGGAATACTACGGCAAGTGGGACACCATCTCCCGCCTTTTCCGCCGCTGGACGCATGCCGGGCTGTGGAAGCGCATGCTGAAATTCGTGGCGAAGGAACAGCCGGGCATGCAGGGCATCCAGTACTGGGTGTGCCGGGCGTTCCGGCGGGCCTGGCGCATCCAGGGGCTGGGCGGGCTGAACCTGGCGCGGCGGCTGGGCATGGACTCGGCGATGCGGGCTTGGTCCTGGGACCTGCCGGATTCCAATTTGTCCGATTACCACAAGATGGTGCTTTGGCCGCGGCTGCGAGCTGCGCCGGCCTGGCCGCGGAACCTCGATCTGGGCTGGATCGACTTCCTGATCCGCCTGCATCAGCAATGCATGGGGCGGGCCTGCCTGCCGCCGCAGTGCCGCATCGGCTTCATCGAGCAGGAATGCGGCTGGATGTTCGAGCGGGGGGACTTCGTGATCCCGCGGACGGCGTTCGACATCGGGCGGCGGCGATGGGCGTGACGGGCCGTGGCAATTGACAGCACCCTGCCGCCCGGCGGAGCCTCCCCGCAAAAGGGAGACCACGCCATGAACACCCGCCGCGCCCTGCTGGGCGCCAGCGCCGCCGCGCCGTTCATCCGCACCGCCGCCGCGCAAGCCGATGCGCATGTCATCGGCACGCTCTTCCCGCTCTCCGGTCCCAATGCCGAATACGGCACCGTCTTCACCCAGGGCGTGCAGCTGGCGATGCAGCACATCGCCGCGGACAACATGCTGCGCCGCCCGCTGCGGCTACAGGCGGAGGACACCCAGGCGCTGCCGCAGCAGGGGGTGATCGGCATGCAAAAGCTGATCAACGTGGACCGCGTCGCCTGCACCATGGTGGGCTTCACCGCGGTGTCGAAGGCGGTGGCGCCGATCGGCGATCGGGCGAAGGCGGTGATGATCAATGGCGGCGCG
>CAXTJY010000188.1:0-2765 GCA_964244395.1 uncultured Rhodovarius sp. | reverse complement strand
GTGGGGCCGGACCTGGCCGGCCTGTCGCCCTACTTCTGGAACGTGATCCCGCTGGCGCATCTGGAGACGCGGGCGCTGCTGCCATACCTGAACCAGCAGCGGCAGGTCCGGCGCGTGGCGCTGGTCTATGTCGATGACCCGCTGGGCGATGCCATCCTCTCCGAACTGCGCGCGCAATTGCCGCGCAGCGGGGCGGAGCTGGTCGGCAGTTTCTCCATCCCGCGCACCGCGCAGCAATTCCAGCCGATCGCGGCGCGGGTGCGGCAGGCCCGGCCGGATGCGGTGTACATCGCCAGCTTCGGCGCGCAGCAGGCGCAGATCATCAAGGGCCTGCGGGACAATGGCGTGAGCCAGATCCTGTGCAGCTACTCGGCGATGAATTTGGACAGCGTGAAGACGCTGGCCGAGGCGGAGGGGCTGATCTTCACCGGCCAGAAGATGGATTTCGAAGGCGGCGACGATCTCACCAAGCGCTTCGCGGCCGATTTCAACACCCGCTTCGGCCGGGTGCCGACCATCTACAACGCCAATTACTACAACGCGACGCGGCTGTTCGCGCTGCTGGCGCGCGGCATCGAGCAGGCGGGCGGTACGGTGGATGGCGACAGCCTGCGCGCGGCATTGCTGGCGGGGCGGACCTTCCCGCTGGTCGGCGGGCCCGGCGAGTTCGACGAGCAGGGCAACATGAGCGCCGGGATCGAGGTGCTGGAGATGCGCGGCGGCCGGGCGGTGCGCGTTGCCGGGTAGGGCCTAGTGTTCGAGCTGCAGCTTCTGCTGGGCGGCGTGCAGACCGGGGCGCTGTATGCGCTGACGGCGGCGGGCTTCGCGCTGATCTTCGGCGCGACCAAGGTATTCCATGTGGCGCATGGGGCGTCGTTCACCCTGGCCGGCTATGTCTTCATCGCCGGCTGGCGGCTGGGCTGGCCGTGGCCGCTTTCGGTGCTGGCGGCGATGGCTGCGGCGGTGGCTTTCGGGGTGGCGATGGAGCGCCTGGTGTACCGGCCGATCGGGCGGCATGAGGGCGGCTTCTTCACCGTCTTCGTCGCGGCCTTTGGCGTGTCCATCGTGGTGCAGAACATCATCGGCATGGTGGCGGGGCGGGGCTTCGCGAATGTTGAGACCAGCCTGAGCCGATCCAGCGAGGTGTTGCCGGAGTTGTTCCTGGCGCCGGTGTTCTGGATCGCCATCGTGGTGGCGCTGGCCATGTTCCTGGCGCTGAACCTGTTCCTGTCGCGCCACCCCGCCGGCGTGGCGCTGCGGGCACTGGCGCAGAATGCGGAGCTGTTGCGGGCCTATGGGCTGTCCTCCTCGCGGTTGTCGGTGCTGGCTTTTGCGCTGGGCTCGGCGCTGGCGGCGCCCGCGGCCATCCTCACCGCCATGACTTCGGGGATGAACGAGGCGCAGGGCAACCACGTCATGCTGATCTCGATGGCGGCGACCATCGTGGGGGGGGTGGGGTCCTTGCGCGGCGCGGCGCTGGCCGGGCTGCTGCTGGGGGTGGCGGAGAGCCTGGTGCTGACGGTGCTGGATACGCAGTGGGCGGAGGGTGCGAGCTTCCTCGTGCTGTTCGCCTTCATCCTGTTCCGGCCTTCCGGAATGTTTGGGGCGGCGGTGGCCCGATGACGGCGTATCTCATCAACCTGGCCACGATCGCAGCCATCTTCGGAATCCTGGCGGCCACGCTGAATTTCATGGTGGGCCACGCCGGCATCTTCTCGGTGGCGCATGCGGTGTTCATGGGGCTGGGGGCATATTCAGGCGCGCAGGTGGCGCTGCGGCTGGTGCCGGACCCGCTGCTGGCCTGCCTGGTGGCGGGGGTGGTGGCCGGTGGGCTGTCGCTGTGCCTGGCGCTGCCCGCCTTGCGGGTGCGGGGCGAGTACTTCGTCGCCGCCTCACTGGGCCTGCAGATGATGGCGGCGACCCTGTTCGCGGAGGCTAAGTTCGCCACCGGCGGCATTGGCGGGCTGGTCGGCATTCCGCGGCCCCGGCTGTTCGGCGTCGAAGTGTCTGTGCTGCCCCTGGCGCTTGTCTTGCTGGCGATCGTGCTCGGGCTGATGGCCGCACTGACGCGAGGCAGCTTCGGCCGCACGCTGGGTGCCATCCGCGATGCCGAAAGTGCGGCCGAGGCATTGGGCAAGAACGTGGCGGCGGCCAAGGCGCTGGCCGTGGCCTTCGCCTGCGCCGGGGCTGGCATGGCAGGGGCGCTGTTTGCGCTGCACCTGTCATTCGTCAACGTCGAGAGCTTCACGCTGGAACAATCCGTGCTGGTGATGGCGATGCTGATCGTCGGCGGCACCGGCACGCTGTGGGGCCCTATCCTGGGCGCGGTGCTGCTGCTGGCGCTGCCGGCGGGGCTGTCCTTCATCCGCTTCATCCCGGCAACCGAGGTGGGTGCGGTGCAGCAGATCATCTACGGCGGCGCCATGGCGCTGCTGATGATCTTCCGCCCCGCCGGCCTGCTGGGCGATCAGAAGCGTGGGCGTTCGGCGGCATGAGTCCGGTCCTGGTTTGCGAGGGGCTGGCCAAGAATTTTGGCGGCGTGGCGGCGGTGGCCGGGGTGTCGCTGGCACTGCCGGCCGGGCAGGTGACGGCGCTGGTTGGCCCGAACGGCGCCGGCAAGACCACGGTGTTCAACCTCATCACCGGTAATTTGCGGGCCGATGCCGGGACGGCCACCCTGCGCGGCCGGCCGCTGATGGGCCTGAACCCCTGGCAGGTCGCCCGCGCCGGCGTGGCCCGCAGCTTCCAGGATCTGCGCCTGTTCC
>CAXTJY010000187.1:939-7336 GCA_964244395.1 uncultured Rhodovarius sp. | reverse complement strand
TGGATGTGCTGTTGCCGCGACTGTCCTTCGCGACGGGCGGTGACATGCTGCCGGCCTTGCGGGCGGCCGGCGGCCCCGCGATAGGGGCCGACATGTTCGGCGTCACCACCCGGCCGATCCGCGTGGCGGAGGTGCAGCACCGCGCGCAAATCCGGCTGTTCGAGGAAGGCACCGAAGCCGCGGCGGCCACCGCGGTGACCGGCACGCGCTCGTTGCGGGCCGTCGAAAGCTTCGCGGCGGACCGGCCTTTCGTCTTCGCCATCGGCACCACCGGCTCGTGGCTGCCATTGTTCATGGGGTATGTCGGCGATGCGGCCCAGGCCCAGGATTGAGCGCATGCGCCTGGTGGGGGCGTTGCTGGCGGCGGCGCTGACGCTGCAGGCCACGGCGTCCCGCGCCGATGAGGAGGACCAGCCGGCCATCCAGTCCATGCGGGTGCTGGGCGGCCAGCCGGCGGGCCGGGGCGAGTTCCCGTCCCTGGTCAGCATCCAGATCGACGGGCCGGGCGTGGGTACGAGGCAACGGCATATCTGCGGCGGGACGGTCATCGCCCGGAATTGGGTTCTCACCGCCGGCCACTGCGTCCAGGCGCGGGACGCGGACGGGACCGGCGTCGCTCCCGCACAGCAGTTCGTGGTGGCCGAGGGCCGGGAGGATAACCGGCAGCTCGATCCATCCGCCCTTCGCCTCATCCGGGTTCAGGACGTCATTCGTCACCCGGGCTACAGCGAGGTGATGGGGCCGGCCCCGCCGAACGGCAGGCGGCCGTTGCTGACCATCACCCACGATGTCGCCCTGCTTCGCCTGGCCGAGCCGGCCAACACGCAGCCGCAACTTCTGGTCGCCGGGCAGGAACGCAGCAATGCCGAAGCGCCGGGCCGGGCGGCCACCATCGCGGGTTTTGGCGAAACCCGTGAAGGCAGCGGGTCATCGGCCAGTATGATGCGCAGTTCGATTCCGACCGTCAGCATGAGCCAGTGTCTGGCCCGGTATGCCCAAATTGCCGGCTTCGAACGCCTGCTGGGGCCTTCGCAGATCTGCGCCGGCAACCGTGGCGGCAGCACCGACACCTGCTCCGGCGATTCCGGCGGCCCACTCTACGTGCTGGGCCGCGGCGCCCAGCTCGTGCAGGCCGGAATCGTCAGCTATGGGCCGCCTTGCCGCGCGCCGGTCGCGGGCTATGGGGTGTATGCCTCCGTCGCCGCGCATGAGGACTTCATTCGCCAGCATGTCGCGGACGCGGCCTTCGCGGCGGTGCAGGCAGCCCCGCCGGCGCCGCCGCAGCCCGGTCCCGGCCCGGGCCCACGGCCGCCGCCCAACGCGGAACTGGAGGAGCTGCAAGGCTCCGTGACTCCCCCGCCTTATACCAACCCATCCCTGGCCGCCCGGGTCACCGTGGACATCCGGGAAGGGACGCGGCTGCCGATAGGTGTCTTCGCGACCTTTCGGGTCACCAGCAGCATCCGCGGCATTCTGATCGTCCTCTCCCGCAATCCGACCGGTGAAGTGAGCCAGGTGTTTCCGAACAGCCGCGCGGCAGGGTTCATGCCGGGACAGGCGCCGCGTATCATCAGCCCAGGCCAGACCGTGCTGGTGCCCGGGCCTGCCGATGGCTTCAGGGCGCAGGTTCAGCCACCGACGGGCACGGGCGTCCTGATCGCGGCCGTGGTGCCGGAAAGCGATGCCGCGTCGCGGCTCGCTGGCCGGCACATGGATTTGCGGCCGATCCCCGACGCGGCGGGCTTCCTGCGGGAACTGACCCGGCTGGTCCAGTCCGCCCGATCGATGAGCCCCGAGCTGCCGCCGACCAATGTCGCGATCGGCACGCGCGAGTTCACGGTGCTGCCGCGATGAGCCGTCTCGCCGTCCTGCTGTTCGCCATGCTGGCCGTCTCCCCAGCGCTGGGCTGCCCGTTGCCTGCCATGCAGGGGGCGCGCACCGCGGCGGCGGCGGAGGCGGCCCTGGCCGAAATCCTGGCGGCTGGGACCGCCTGCAATGCCGGCCAGCGCGACTGGGCCGGCCGGGTCACGGCGGCGCATCTGCATATCGCGGCGGAGGCCGCGGTTGCGGCGGGTGACCTGGCCGGCGCCCGGGCCATGCTCGACCGTGGGATAGCCGCCGCGCCGATCTGGCAATCGCTCGCCCTGCGCGGCGACCTTCGCCAGCGGCCGCCGGCGCCGGATTTCGCCGCCGCCAGCCTGGATTATCAGGCCGCGCTGAACGCCATCGCGGCCGGCGACCCGGCGACCGACCCGGTGCCCGAGCCCGTGATCGCGTCGCTGTGGCGCCGGGCCGAACAGAGCCGGCTCCTGGCGCCGGCACCGGTCGCCTCCCCGCCCACCCGCAGCGGTGGCCCCGGCGGACTGGCCTTGCCCAGCGTGCGCAGCTTCGCGCCCGTGGTCCGCGCCATACCCATCCAGTTCGTCTTCGGGCGATGCGAAGTGACGCCGGGCGGCCAGGTTGCCGCGCAGGATCTTGCGGCGTTGCTGGAGGGGTCGGGCCGGCCCGCCATCCGCCTCGTCGGCCACACCGACCCGATCGGCGGCGACGAGGCGAACCTTCGCCTGTCCCGCTGCCGCGCCCAGACCGTACGCAACTTCCTGGTCGAGCGTGGCTTCCCGCCGGCCCGGATCGAAATCGATGGCATGGGCGAGCGCCGGCCGCTGGAGATCGATGGGCGCGACGGCTACACGACCGACCAGATCCATCAGATCCTGCGCCGCGTCGAATTGGTCATCCGGTGATCCGCCGCCGGGCGGTCTTTGGCCTGGCTGCCCTGGCAGCCCCGGCGGCAGCCCAGCCGCGCCCCGGCGGGGCCCTGCACGCCTTGCTGGTGGGCATCAACCGTTATCGCCTGGAACCGCTGCGAGGCTGCGTGAACGACATCGAGCTCGTCGAGCGCAGCCTGCGCCGCAGCGCGGCCAGCATCACCAGGCTGGTCGACGGCGCTGCCACCAGGGCCGGTTTCGACGCGGCCTGGGCCGAGGCAACCGGCCGCTGCCAGCGCGGCGACACGCTGTGGTTCCATTTCTCCGGCCACGGCAGCCGCATGCCCGAGCGCATCCCGAATTCCGAGGCCGACGGGCTGGACGACTTCCTGGTCTTCGCACCGTTCCACTTCCGTGACGCGCCGCGGGAAATTCTGCTGGACAACGACCTGGAGCAGATGATGGCCGAACAGGGCCGCCGCGGGGTGAACATCCTCTTCGCCGCCGACTGCTGCCACGCCGGCACCCTCACCCGCAGCGTCCATCCCTCGGCCGCCCGGCTGCGCAACACCCGTACCGTGACCGGCAGCTACCCGGTGGGGGGGCTGCTGCAGGCGCTGTCCGCCGGCCCGCCCCCGCCGCCCTCCCCACCCGCGTCGTCGCTGACTCACGTGCATCTGTTCGCCGCCGGCCAGGAGACGGAAGAGGTGCCGGAGATCGTGTATGGGGGCAGGCCGCACGGCGCCATGAGCGTGGCCCTGGCCACCGGGCTCTCGGGCGCCGTGGAGCGGGACGCGAATGGGCGGATAGCGGTTCGTCAGCTCGCCGCGCATGCGCTCCGCACCGTCAGGGCGCTGGCCGAGGGGCGGCAGAACCCGGAGATCGAATTCGGCAGCGCCGGCCCCGAATTCCTTGCGGTGGTCGCCGAGGATGATGCCCGGACATCGACGGGCCGGCCCGTCCGGGTGGTGGTGGACGGCCCGGCCACGGGCCTGCCCGCCGGCGCGGTCGCGGTCTCCCCCCGCGACATGCCGGATCTGCTGTGGCGCCCCGCCAGCGGCCAGCTGATCAATTCCCTGGGCGACCTTGTCTCGGCCGACATCACCCCGGCGCTGTTCCCGGCCGCGGTGGAGCGTGAGGCCACGCTGATCGCGGTGCGGGAGCTGGTGGCACGGCACACCCTGGAACTGCGTGTCGAACGGCTGCAAGGCGGCGACGCGCGCAGCAACAACGCGGCGCATCGCCTGGGCACCCGGCTCCGCATCATCGGCGAAGGGCTGGACCTGCCGCATTTCGTCGTCTTCAACCTGGCCGGCGATGCCACGGTCCAGCTGCTCTCGCCGCTGGCCGAGCGCCGGGCGATCACCCCCTCGAACCGCCGTTTCGCCATCGAGGACATCGAGGTGCTGCCGCCCTTCGGCGCCGATCACGTCATCGCCGTCGCCGCCGCCCGGCCACTCGACGAACTGGCCGCGACGCTGACCGGCTTGAACGACAGCCGCCAACCTGCATCCGCCTTGCGCGCGGTGCTGGCGGCCATCGGGCAGGGCGCCTTTCAGGTCGGGCTCACCGGCCTTTTCACCAGGGCGGGATGAAAAGGTGATTTTTGATGCCCGGCCCGGCCACCCCCCCTCCTCACGGCCCCGTTATGTCTCCTCTCACGGGCGCAGGACGCTCGCAATCAGAGAGGATCAAGACGATGCGCACTTTCCACTTCGCTGTTGCGGCCACCGGTTTCCTGGCGCTGCTGGCCGTGTCCGGCCCCGCCGCGGCGCAGAGCCGTGTCGGCAACAACAACACCATCACCCAGAATGGCACGCTGAACGGTGGCCAGCTCGCCACCGCCATCGGCCTCTCGACGGCGCAGAACGGCGTGGCTTCGATCGTCAGCGGCCGCGAGTTCCAGATCGGCAACAGCAACACCATCAGCCAGACGGGCCGCGTCAACGGCGGGCAGATCGCCTTCGCCACCGGCGGCTCCGTCGCGCAGAACGGTGTCGCCTCGATCATCACCGCCCGATAACTCGTCCCCTGCGCCCCCGGCAGCTCCGGGGGCGCAGACATCGCCCACCTTTTCCTTCCCGAATGAGGCACACATCATGACGAAGCTCCTGCCCATCGCGGCGCTGCTGCTGGGGCTCTTCCCCGACCTCGCCGGCGCCTTTCCCCCGGCGGGGCGGTGGGACACGGCGCCCATGGACCAGCCCGCCCGCCCCAGCGCATCCATCGGCGCCAACGTCGCCGCCGGCTTGGCCGGGGCGCGCGCCCGCGGCCAGGCCCGGCCCGCGGCGATCACCCGCCCCACGGTGGAAAACAGCTGCTCGCTCGACATCGCCTCGGTGAACGCGCCGGCGGGCGGCATCAACAACAGCACCATCATCCTGCAGGCCGACATCCGGGCGCCCGTGATCCAGGTCTGTCGCTGATGGCCCGGGGGTGGGTGGTCGCTTCCGTCCAGGCCGGGCTGCTGGCGCTGTGCGCCTGCGGCCCGGTGGATGCACGCACCGGGTTCGCGGCGGCGCAACCGCTTGCGCCCGCGGTGCGCGCCACCACAACCTACACCGATGCCCTGGTCTGCCTCGACAACCTGATGGGCGGGCAACCCCGCCCGCGCGAGCCGATCCGGATCGCCGCAGGCACCATCCCCGACGCGACGGGCCGGCTTTCGCCCGGGCTGCGCGACATGGTCACCGGGGCCTTCGTCCAGGCCACCCGCCGCAGCGGCGCCTTTCTCCCTTTCGAGGCGCTGACGCTCGATCAGATCCCATCCGCCGTGCCCGGTACGACGGGTCTCGCGACAGGAAGCATCATCGGCACGGGCGGCGCGCCGGAAGGCCGGAACATGCTGCAGATCCACGGCTCGCTGTCGCAGGCGGACCGCAACGTGCAGGGGCAGAACGCCCAGGCCGGCATCGGCGTCGGCGAAAACCAGTTCGGGATCAGCCAGAATTCCGACATCGCGAATATCGGGATCGACCTGCATCTCACCCATGTCGGCCAGCGACGCATCCTGTTTTCGGTTTCCAACGGCATGTCGGTGCGCAACCGCTCACGCGGGGCGCGCGCCGATTTCAGTATCCGGGGGGTCGGCCTCAATTTCGAGCTGTCCTTCGATGACCGTGAAGGCCTGCACCAGGCGGTGCGGACGCTGGTCCAGCTCAGCGTGCTGGAGCTGCTCGGCCAGGCCGCGAACGTTCCCTACTGGCTGTGCCTGCAGACCGACCGGCGCAATCCCCTGGTGCAGCGGCAGATCATGACCTGGTTCCAGGGCATGTCGCCGGCCGAGGTCGACACCTATGTCCGCGCCCGGCTTCGGGTGGTCGGCTATCAGCCGCCGGCGGCGCCCGGCAGCATCGTGGTGGACCTGGGCGACTTCCAGCGCCGCAGTGGGCTGATCGCGAACGGGCAGGTGAACTTCGAGACCTTTGCCGCGTTGATGGACGCTCAGCTCTCGACGGGCGGGCAGGTGGCGGCCGTCAGCAATGCCGTGGCACCGCCGCCCATGCCTTCGCCGGAGCCTGAAGGACCGCGGCGCCTGGCACTGCGCGTCAATGTGGCGGAGCTCCGCCTGCCGGTCCTGCAACTGCTGGTGCAGCCCGACCGCGCTTCCTACATCGCATGCTGGTACGTCGACGAGAATGGAGGCGTCTGGCGGATCCTGCCGAGCCGGATCATGCCAGACCTGCAGC
>CAXTJY010000187.1:0-929 GCA_964244395.1 uncultured Rhodovarius sp. | reverse complement strand
TGCTGATCCGGAACCGTTGGCCATCCCCCAGCGCATCGGGGACCAGCCGCGTATCCAGCCCTCTCGCCTGACGTCCAGTGTCGGTTTCATCTGCGGCTCGGCGTCGCAGGACTGGTCGGCACGACTGCCGGCACAGTTCTGGGGCCAGGACCTTTCGATACTGCCGGGCGTGAGCGCCGCCGCGCTGCTGGCCGCGTTACGGGCAGCCGCCGGCCCGGACGGCGTGGTGGCGCGCACCAGCCAGGGTCAACAGGACCAGCCCTGGGCCATGCTGCCGATGCGGCAACAGTAACGTGAAAGCCCTTGCCATGAAACGCCTTTTCCTACTTGCCGCCCTATGCCTGCAGCCATTCCCGGCGCCGGGCCAGGTCGTGCAGTTCCTGTCCGTCCCCACCGCCGGAGAAATCTCCCGACTGTTGTTGAGCGAAGAATCGGCTGCCGAGCAGGACAATCCGCTCGACCTGCAGACGCCCCGGATCATTCGCCCGGACCTGGTTCCAAACCCTGTCGCGGGAAATCCCGCCGCGGCGGCAGGGTCGCCGCCGCCCAGGCCTCGGCCTCGGCCACCCGCGGCCATCGCGCTGCCGGACCAGTTCGCACCCGGGTCCGTCGCCCTGCCGGGCCGAACGATGCGCCTGCTCGACAATCTGGCGGAGGCCCTGCTGACCACGCCCGGAACATCGGTCCTGATCAGTGGCCATACGGACACATCCGGCACGGCGGCCGCCAACACGTCGCTGTCCTTTCGCCGCGCGCAGGCGGCGCGAGACCATCTGGTGACGCAGCGCGGCGTCAGCGGCGCGCGTATCGCGGTCATCGGCCTGGGGTCGGAAGCCCCCATGCCTGGTTTGCCAGGTACCGCGGCGGAGCATCGGCGGATTCAAATTCAGCGCATGAACCCGCGCTGAGTGCCGCCGGCGAGTGGAAGC
>CAXTJY010000186.1:0-7340 GCA_964244395.1 uncultured Rhodovarius sp. | reverse complement strand
CGCGTGGCGGATTTCCAGGTGCATGTCGCGGATGGTGGTTTCGCCGATTAGCGGGAAGCGGAATTCCATGTGCGGCGCGAACCATTCCGGGTCCAGCTTGAAGCCGTGCGCGGCCAGGTCTTCCAGGGCATCGCGCAAGTCGCGGCCTGCGAGTTCGGGCAGCATGAAATTGTCATGCAGGCGGGTGCCCCAGCGGATCAGGCGGCGCTCGTAGGGGCGGGTCCAGAAGGCGGCGACGGTAGCGCGCATCAGCAGCATTTGCGCGGCCGACATTTCGGCATGCGGCGGCATTTCGAAGCCGCGGAATTCCACCAGTCCGCGGCGGCCCGAGCTGCTGTCCGGGTTGTACATCTTGTCGATGCAGAACTCGGTGCGGTGGGTGTTGCCGGTCATGTCGGCCAGGATGTTGCGGAACAGCCGGTCGGTCAGCCAGGGCGGGGTCGGCCTGTCCTTGGCCAATTCTGTGAATGCGAGTTCAAGCTCGCGCACATTGTCCTGCCGGGCTTCGTCCATGCGCGGGTGTTGGCTGGTGGGGCCGATGAACAGGCCGGAGAACAGGTAGGAGAGGCTGGGGTGATTGTGCCAGAAGCTCACCAGCGAGCGCAGCAGGTCCGGCCGGCGCAGGAAGGGCGAGTCCGCGGCGTCGGCCGCGCCCATCACCACATGGTTGCCGCCGCCGGTGCCGACGTGCCGCCCATCCATCATGAATTTCTCGGCGGTGAGGCCGACCTGACGGGCCTCCTCGTAAAGCTGGGTGGTGCGATGGGTGACCTCGCCCCAGTCATTCATCGGGTGGATGTTGACCTCTATGACACCGGGGTCTGGGGTGACGGAGAAGCTGGGCA
Source organism: uncultured Rhodovarius sp. (assembly GCA_964244395.1). Taxonomy (GTDB): domain Bacteria; phylum Pseudomonadota; class Alphaproteobacteria; order Acetobacterales; family Acetobacteraceae; genus Rhodovarius. Next base: position 6,495 of record CAXTJY010000186.1, on the reverse strand, counting down.
GGCGTGGGTCTTCCGGCGGCAGGTAACCCTCCAGGAAAATCTTCCGGCCGGTCTCCAGCGCCGTGCCTTCGATGGCTGCGACGAGATCCAGCCAGTCCTCGGCCGCGAAGATTGGCGGCAGGAAGACGTGGATGAGGCCACCGCGCGGCTCGACGCATAGCGCGGTGCGGACGGGGCCGGCCTCGTCCTCGTCAGTGTCGGGGATGGCTTGCGGGCGGGGGCGGTAGTTGTCGATGCCGAGGCCGGTGTGCAGCTCGTCCATTGCCCGGCGCAGCGTCATCTGACGATGGGCGACCATCTCCTCCGGGCTGGCCGCAATGGCCTCCGGCGCGGTGGAATGTGCTAATGGGTCAGGCGCCGAAGTATGGCTGGGGTCGCCCAAAGTGCGCCCGCCCGACGCGCGCGTGGCCGCCACGTTGGCTGCACTCGGCAGCGGGCCACGCACGGCGTAGGGGTCGGGTGCGGATTCGGCGTAGAGCGCCACATCCTTGGGGTCGAGCCACGGCAGCGAGCTGAGCGGCAGGCGCAGCCCCATCGGGCTGTCGCCCGGCACCAGGAACATCACGCCGTCGCGGAAGTGCCAATGGCCGGACTGCCAGCGCCGGGTGCCCTTCTCCACCACCCGGCGCAGCGGCAGCATCGAGCCGACGGGCGCCGAGAGGCCCTGGCGGTAGAGCCGTGCCAGCCGCGCCCGCTCCAGCGGGTCTGCCAGCTTGCTCGCCTCGAAGACGACGTTGGCCGGCAGGCGGGATTCCTTCCACAGGTAGTAATGGATGTCCTCGTGCCCCTGCAGGACCATCCCGGGATCGACCTGCAGGCGTTCGGCCAGGATGCGGCAGAAACGCTCGGCGTCGGCCGGAGTGGCGGTGTCGCTGTCCTCGTCGGCTGCAAGGAACTCCGGGTGCTCCCACACCGGCACGCCATCGGCGCGCCAGTGGCAGTGCAGGCCGAAGCGGGGCAGCGCCTCGCCCGGATATTGCCTGCCTTGGGCGTATTGCAGAGCGGCGCCGGGCGCCCAGAGCGGCGCCAGCCGGCGCAGCAGCCGGCCGGCGAAGCCGCGCTTGGTGGGGCCTTGCGCGTCGGTGTTCCACTCGGCGGCGTCACGATCGCTATCGGCCACGAAGGTCGGCTCGCCGCCCATGGTGAGGCGCACGTCGCCGGCTTGCAGCGCCGAATCCACCGCGCGGCCGACGGCCTGGATGCGCTGCCACTGCGCCTCGCTGTACGGCTTGGTGACGCGCGGCGTCTCCAGCACGCGGGTCACGTTCATCTCGAAACCGAAGGTGGTCTCCGCCGGCTCCACCATGCCGGAGATCGGCGCGGCGGAGGCGGGCTCGGGCGTGGCGGCGAGCGGGATGTGGCCCTCGCCGGTCAGCAGGCCGGAGGTGGCGTCGAGCCCGACCCAGCCGGCGCCGGGAAGGTACACCTCCGCCCAGGCATGCAGGTCGGTGAAGTCCGATGTCGGCCCTTCCGGCCCCGTCACCGGCTTCACGTCGCCGACGAGCTGGATCAGGTAGCCGGAGACGAAGCGGGCGGCCAAACCTAGATGCCGCAGCGCCTGTACCAGCAGCCAGGCCGAGTCCCGGCAGGAACCGCGGCCCTCGCCCAGCGTCTGCTCCGGCGACCAGACGCCCGGCTCCATGCGGACGATGTAGGCGGTACGGTCCAGCACCGACTGGTTGAGGCCGACCAGCATGTCGATGGTGCGGCGCTCGTGCCGCGGCACGGCGGCGAGGAAGCCATTCAGCAGCGGCCCGGCCGGCGCGGCCTTGCGGAACGGTGCCAGCTCCTCGTCCAGCAAAGGATCGTAGGCGAAGGGCCAGGTCTCCGCGTCGGGCTCCAGGAAGAAGTCGAACGGGTTCTGCGTTGCCATGTCGGCGATCAGGTCGACCGTCACGTCGAAATGGCTGACCTTCTCGGGGAAGACGACGCGCGCCTGGAAGTTGCCCTGCGGGTCCTGCTGCCAGTTCAGGAAGTGGTTCTTCGGCGAGATGTTCAGCGAATAAGCCAGGACGGGCGTACGGGCATGCGGCGCCGGGCGCAGCCGGATGACCTGCGGTCCCAGCGACACCGGCTTTTCGTAATGGTAGGTCGTGCGGTGGCGCAGGGCGACGTGGATGGGCATCAGGAATTCCGGCAGTGGCTCAGCCCTGAGGCTATAGCGCAGCGTTGTGGCAGCGGGTAGCGCGCGGCGCGGCCAGCTGGCTTCCCGCGCTGCCCGCCGCGTGTTTCCCTGCCGCCAGCCTGTTCACGAGAAGCCAGACATGCCCCGTATCGCCGCAGCCGACCTCATCGCCCTCGTCACCGCCATGGTGGAGCGCGTCGGCAGCACGCCCGGCGAGGCGGCGCGGGTGGCGGAGGATCTGGTCGAGGCCAATCTGCGCGGCCATGACAGCCACGGCGTGCAGCTGGTGCCGCGCTACATCGAGAATGCCGAGGCCGGGCTGATCACGCCGAACGCCACCGCGGAACAGGTGCGCGGCGAGGGTGCGATCGGTGTGTGGGACGGCCAGATGGGCTTCGGTCAGTCCATCGGCCGCCAAGTCACCGCCTGGGCCTGCGAAACCGCGCGCGAGCACGGCCTGGCCATGCTGGGCCTGCGCCGGACGCATCATCTGGGGCGGATCGGCGGCTATGCCGAGCAGGCGGCGGCGCATGGCATGATCTCGCTTTTCTTCGTCAACGCCGTCAGCGGCCAGCCCGTGGTGGCGCCGTTCGGCGGCATGGATGGGCGGATGGGCACCAACCCCGTCTGCATCGGTGTGCCGATGCAGCCTGACCCCATCATCCTGGACATGGCCACCAGCGCAATCGCGGTGGGAAAGGTCAAGGTCGCCTTCAACGCCGGCAAGACCGTGCCGCCGGGGGCGCTGATTACACACCTGGGCGAACCCACCACCGACCCCGCAGTCATTTATGGCCAGGGCCCGCCCGGCGCACTGGGCCCCTTCGGCGGTCACAAGGGGTACGGCCTCGCTCTTATCTGCGAAATCCTGGGCGGCGCGCTGACCGGCGGCGGGACCAATCAACCGGAAACCCCCAATGACCGCGGCATCGTCAACGGCATGTTCGGCATCGTGCTGGACCCCGGCCGAATGGCGGACCTGCCGGCGCTGGCGCATGAGGTCGCGGCCATCTGCGCCCATGTGCAGGCCAGCGCCTTCGGCCACGTGCTGCTGCCCGGCGAGCCGGAGCGCCGGGCCAAGCTGCGACGCGCGGCCGACGGCATTCCGCTCGACGAGGTGACCTGGGGCGACCTGGCAGTCACCGCCGAGCGGCTTGGAGTTCCCCTTCCATGAGCGTGCTGTTCCCCCGCGAGGCCTTCGACATCCCGGCCGGCATGTCGCACCTCTGCTGCGGCGGCGAGCCGCCCTGGCTCCGCAGCCACGCCGACGCCGTGGCGCGCTACGGCGCCGACCGAACCGCCGGCTGGGACGGCCGGCTCGCGCAATCGGCCGAGGTCGAGCGGGTGCGCGGGCTGTTCGCCGCGGCCTGGGCAGTGCCGCACGCCGATATCGGCTTCGTCTCCTCGGTTGCCGAGGGCTGCGGCCTGCTCGGCGAAAGTCTGGACCTGCCGCCAGGCTGCAACGTGGTGGCGGCGGACATCGAATACTCCTCCATGCTCGGCGGCTTCGCGCTGCGGCCCGGGGTGGAGATCAGGCTGGCCGATGGGATGGGCGGCATCCCCGCACAGGTGGATGCCCAGACCCGGGTCATCCTGATTTCCGACATCTCGCAACTGACTGGCGAGGCGGCGGACCTGCCGGCCTTGCGGGCGCTGGCCGACTCGGTCGGTGCGGCCCTGGTGGTGGACTATACCCAGGCGGCGGGCTGGAAGCAGATCCGGGCGAGCATCGCCGATTTTGCTTTCTCCTCCTGCTACAAATGGCTGCTGGCAACGACAGGGATCGCAGTCGCCTACTGGAACCAAGCCCGGCAGCCAGGCTGGGCGCCGCGCTCCGGCGGGTGGTTCAGCCTGCCGATGCCGATCGACTGGCAGGCGCCGCGGATCATCCCCGGCGCCATGCGCTTCTGCCGCGGCAACCCGGCCTTCGTGCCGCTGTACATGTTGGGCCATGCGGTGCAAGCGGCGGCCGGCTGGACCGGGGCTCCGGCGCTGGAGGCCCATGTCCACGGCCTGGCCGCCGCCTTCCGGCAGGGGGTGTTGGAGGCTCAGCTCCCGTGCCTGACCCCCGCCGCGCACGGCGCCAATGTCTGCCTGCCGCATGCGGCCTCCGAGGCCATGGTCGCCGCGTTGCACGAGCGCGGCGTGATGGCCTGGGGCGGTCGCGGCCGGGTTCGCTTCAGCTTCCACGGCTACAACGACGTGTCGGATGTCGAGGCCGGCCTGGCCGCGCTGCGCGAGGTGTGGCGCCTGCCGCTTCAGCCTATGGCAGGGAGCACCACCCCCGCCTCCCGGTAATACCGCGCCGCTCCGGGATGAAACGCGAGGATGCGGTTGGTGCCGGCGTTCTCCGCCCGGGTCCCAGCCGCGCTGGGGTGAATTTGCCGCGCCGGGTCTGTCGTGCCCAGAACCGCACGCGTCACCGCGTAAGCCGTATCGTCCGGCAACGCCGCGTTGGCGACGATGAAGTTCCAGGCGGCGAAACTGGCCACGGGCGCCGCCTGGCCGGCATAGGTGCCCGATTGCGTCATGCTCGCCGCCAAATACGGCATCCGCGCCACCACCCTTGCCGCGACCTCGGCCCCCGGGCCGAACACCACCGCCGGCGCCCGCGCCAGCGCCGCCACCAGTGACGGGATCGGCACGATGGCACCCTGCCACAGCGCGTCCATCCGGCCCGCCAACAGCCCCTCGCTCATCGCCGCCGGGTCGCCGCTCACCACCTCAACCGTGATGCCCGCCGCCTCGCACGCCGCCAGCAGGAAGGTCTCGGCCGGGCCGCGCGCCGGGCCGGCGCCGACCCGCTTGCCGGCCAGCTGCGAGAAGCCGGTGATGCCGCTGGTCGCCAGCGCGGCGACGTGGAACGCCGTCTCGTACATCGGGAACAGCGCCCGCACCGCCACGTGCCGCCGCCCGCCCGCTGCCGGCGTGCCCGACAGCGCATCCTGCACGCTCCCCAGGAAGGCGGTGCCGATGGCGCCGGCGTCGTCCTCCACCAGGCTGAGATTCTGCAGCGAGCCGGTGCTGGTGCGCGCCTCGGCGGCAATCCCCGCCCCGCGCAGCAGCCCCACCAGCCCCTCCGCATACGGCAGGAAGGCACTGCCCGCCCCCGCGCCATACACCTTGAGCGGCGCCCCCTGGGCAAGGACGGGGGCGGCGGCGGTGGCGGCGATCAGCGTGCGGCGGTTCATGGCATAGGTCCTGGTTTCGTGACTTGGCGAGGCTAGCCCCGCCGCCCGCCGCCTGCCAGTTTTCGCGCCATGCCCCGCATCGCCGTTGCCCGCCTCTGGTTCGAGGCCAATTCCTTCGCCCCCGAAACAACTCCCCTCAGCGCCTTCCAGTCCCGCGAATGGCTGGCCGGCGAGGAGGCCCGCAACCGCTACCGCGGCACGGCCACAGAGCTGGGCGGGCTGGACGCCTTCCTGCGCGAAGCGGGGTGGAACGCGACCATCCTGCGCTGCGCCAGCGCCCAACCTGGCGGCCCGATGACCGACGACGCCTTCGCGGCCTGGTGGGAGGAAGTGGCGGCAGGGCTGGCGGCGGGCGGCTTCGACGGGGTGTACCTCTCCCTGCACGGCGCCTGCATCACCCAAAGCGACCCGCAGGCCGACCTGACCATCATCCGCCTCGCCCGCGGCATCGTCGGCCCCGACATGCCGATGGTGGCCAGCTTCGACATGCACGCCAACATCGCACCCGGCATGGCGCTGCTGCTGGACGGCGCCAGCGCCTATCGCAGCTACCCGCACACCGACATGGCGGACACCGCCTGGCGCGCCCTGCGCCTGCTGCGGCGGCGGATGGAGGGGCGCCGGCTTCACCCCGCCACCGCCAAGCTGCCGCGGGTGCTGCACAGCTTCCACATGCGCAGCGAGGCGGGGCCGTTGGCCGAGGTCTGGGCCGCAGCGCGCACCCTGGAATCGGTCGCCATCCCGGACATCTCGCTGTTCGGCGGCTTCGCCTGGGGCGACACGCCCTCGGCCGGCCCCGCAGTAATTGCCTGGGCCGACAGCGAGGTGGCCGGTCGGGCCCTGTTCTACTTCCCGCCCGCCTGGCCGCTCGCGCCGTGCTGGCGGAGATATCCGCCCGGCTGGACCGCTTCGCCGTCGCCCTCCCGCCGCCCGCCGCCGCACTGGCCGAACTGCTGGCCGCCCCGCCCGGCCTGGTCGCGCTGCTCGACCCCGCCGACAACCCGTTGAGCGGCGGCGCCTGCGACACGCCCGGCCTGCTGCGGCTGCTGCTGGAAGCTGGCCCGCCGGTGGAGACGGTGCTCGCCTTCCTGCACGACCCTGAGGCGGTGGCCGCGGCGCAGGCGGCCGGCGAGGGCGCCACCTTCGAACGCCCGCTGGGCGGCAGGACCACCACCGCCT
>CAXTJY010000185.1:0-7388 GCA_964244395.1 uncultured Rhodovarius sp. | reverse complement strand
CGGCCGAGGTCGAGCAGCATGAGGTGCTCGGCGCGCTCCTTCGGGTCGGCCAGCAATTCGGCCTCCAGTCGCTTGTCCTCTTCCGGCGTGGCGCCGCGCGGGCGGGTGCCGGCCAGGGGGCGGATGGTGACTCTGCCCTCCTTCAATTGCACCAGGATTTCCGGGCTGGCGCCCACCGCCGCGAAGCCGCCGAAGTCGAAATGGAACAGGTACGGCGCCGGGTTGATCCGCCGCAGCGCCCGGTACAGCGAGAAGGCCGGCAGCGCGAAGGGTACGGAGAAGCGCTGGCTCGGCACCACCTGGAAGACGTCGCCGGCGCGGATGTATTCCTTGGCGCGCTCGACCGCGGCGATGTAGCCCTCGCGGGTGAAGTTGGAGCTCGGCTCGCCCGGGCGCGGCAGGCTGGCGGCCGGCGCGGGGCGCGGCACCGGGCGGTCCAGCGCCGCCTCCGCCTCGTCCAGCCGGGCCTCGCCGGCCGCATCGTCGCCATCCCACACCGGGGTCACCACCAGCATGGCGTCGCGCACATGGTCGAACACCACCATGATGGTGGGCCGCATCATGATCGCCTCGGGGATGCCCAGCACGTCGGGGTTGTTGCGCGGCAGCCGCTCCATGTGCCGCACCATGTCGTAGCCCAGATAGCCGAACAGGCCGGCGGCAATGCTGGGCAGCCCGGCGGGCAGCGGCATGCGCACGGCGTCGATCTGCGCCGCCAGGCTTTGCATGACCGGGAGCGGATCGGGCTCGAAGGCATGCGGCGCGCTCAGCGCGTGACGGTTGATCTCCGCCACCCCGTCGCGAGCCCGCCACACCAGGTCCGGCGCCATGCCGATGGCGGAGTAGCGGCCGCGCGCGGCGCCGCCCTCCACGCTTTCCAGCAGGAAGGAATTGGGCCGCCCATCCGCCAGCTTGAGGAAGGCGCCGACCGGCGTCTCCAGATCGCTGACGCGCTCGCGCCAGAGCAGGTGCGGCGTCATTCGGCGGCGAGGCTCGTCAGCAGCCGCAGGTTGATCCGCACGTCGGACCGCGCCCGCAGCGCGGCGGAGAACTGCGCCTCCAGATCGTCCGCCAGGGTCAGCGCCGTCTCGCTGCGCAGCGAAGCCACGGCGGCGTCGCGGTTTTCGATCTCGGGGTGGGTGATGCCGGTGAGCTGCACCACGGTAAAGCTGAGCGGGGCGGGGATCATCGTCACCTCGTTCACCCGCAATTCGAAGATCGGCCCCAGCAGCTCGCGCGGCACCGGGTTGCCGCCGCCGGGGTTGCGGTCGAACGGGCCGAGTTCCTCGACCTGCGCCTGCGCTTCGCCCGCCGCATCCTCCAGGCTCCGCCCTGCCCGGGTCGCGCCCAGGATGGCGGCCGCCGCCTGTTCCTGATGCCGGCGCCGGCTGTCCGCCTGCCAGGCTGCCACCACCTCGTCGCGAACGGTCTCCAGCGGCTTCAGCGCCGCCGGCACCACCGCGCGCAGGTCGACGGCGGCGAAGCCGAAGCTGCCCTCGATCAGCCGCGGTGCTGCCCCCTGCTGCGCCTCGAACACGCGTTGCAGCAGGTCGCGCCGGGCGCTCGTGGGCACCGGCAGGCCGACCTCGCGGCCCGCTGCGTCGCGCCCCTGGGCGTCGATGCGCAGGGTGGCGAAGCTCATGCCATTGGCTGCGGCGGCCGCGGCCAGGGTGGCGCCGCCGGCCAGCGCGTCCTCGATGGCGCTGCTGCGGGTGTAGGCCGCGTCCGCCGCCTTCTCGGTCTGCAGCTCCAGCCGCAGCTCGTCATGCACTTCCTCCAGCGGCCGGGTCAGGCCAGGCTCGATGCCTTCCGCCCGCAGCACGTGCCAGCCGAACGGCGATTGCACAGGGGCGGAGACGCCGTTCAGAGCCAGCGCGAAGCCGGCATCCGCCAGCGCCGGCAGCGGCAGCGAGGCCCTGTCCACCACGCCCAGATCGGCGAAGCTGCCCTGCGCCGCGGTGGCTTGCGCGGTGATCGCGGCCTCATCGGCGCCCGCACTCCAGGCCGCCGCGATCGCTGCCGCCGCCGCCTGGTCCGGCACCACCACCTGCTCCAGGCCACGCCTCTCCGCCACCTCGTAGCGGGCGCGATGCGAGGCGTAGCTGTCCTCGATCTCGCGCTCACTGACCTCCATCGTCGGGATCAGGATGGCGGCGTTGAGCACCGCTACCCCAGCCTCGCGGACCTCCGGCGCTGAAAAGCGCTCGGCATTGTTCTCGTGGAAGCGGCTGAGCTGCGCTTCGGTCGGCGCCTCGGGCTCCGGCGCGTCGGCGATGCGGAACTCCACGAGGCGAACGTTGCGTTGCTCGCGCTGCCACGCCAACAGCCGCTCGGCCAGCAGGCCCGGGGCCGCGGCGCCGGAGCGCACGGCGTTGCTGAGCTGCTGCCGGGCCAGGTCGGTGCGCAGCAGGTTCAGGAAGCGACCCTCGGTCAGGTCGTTGTTGCGCAGGAAATTGTCGAAGACGGCGCGCGAGAAGCGACCGTCGCCGCCCTGGAAGCCAGGGATGCCGAAGATGTAGTCGCGCGTCGCATTGTCCGGCACCACCACGCCCATGCGGCCGATCTCGCGGCTCAGCACCCGGTCGGTCACCAGCGCCTCCACCGCCTGCTGCGCCAGCGCCATGCGGACGCGCTGGTCAGGCTGGAAGCGGCCCTCGGTGGCGCGGTTGATGCGTTGCAGCTCGCGGCGCAGCGCTTCGGCGGCCTCCTCCTGTTCGATGGGCTGGCCATCGACACGCGCCACCGCGGTCTCGCGGCCGAAATTGCGGAGCATGTCCTCGATCCCCCAGGCGGCGAAGGAGAGGATCAGCAGGAGGAACAGCACCTTGGCGAACCAGGTGCTCGCCAGCGCGCGGAGGGAGGTGAGCATGGGTGCGGGATAGCCCGGCCACGGCCGCTTGCCAAACGGGGCGGCCCGGTTACAAGCGGCGCACGGGGGAAACGTGATGACGCCTGGAATTCGGCCGCTGATCGCCGGCAACTGGAAGATGAACGGCACGTGGCGCGGCTCCCGCCGCCTGGCCGATGCGGTGCGCGAGGCGGCTCCCGATCTGGCCGCCGACCTGCTGGTCTGCCCACCCTTCCTGCACGTGCAGCCGGTGGCGGCGACGCTGCTGGGCAGCCGGGTCGCCGTGGGCGGACAGGATTGCCATATCAGCGCCACCGGCGCGCATACCGGCGATATCGGCGCGCCCATGCTGCGCGACGCCGGCGCGACCCACGTCATCCTGGGCCATTCCGAGCGGCGGGCGGACCATGGCGAGAGCAGCGCGCTGGTCAGCCGTAAGTGCGAGGCGGCACTGGCGGCCGGGCTGACCGCCGTCATCTGCGTGGGCGAGACGCTGGCGGAGCGGGAGGCGGGGCGGGCGAATGCGGTGGTGGCTGCCCAGCTGGAGGCCAGCCTGCCGCTGGGCTTCGTGACCTCCGGCGGCATCGTCGCCTACGAGCCGGTCTGGGCCATCGGCACCGGCAAGACGCCCACCGAGGACGACATCGCGGCCATGCACCGGGCCATGCGACAGGTGCTGGTGATGGCTTTCGGCCCTTCGGCGCGGACCACACGGCTGCTCTATGGCGGTTCGGTCAAGCCATCCAATGCCGAGGCCATCCTGGCATTGCCGGAGGTGGATGGCGCGCTGGTGGGCGGCGCCTCGCTGGTGGCGGAGGACTTCCTGGCCATTGCCCGGGCGGTGCCGGCGGGGTAAGGCCGGGCGCATGTCCACCGTCCTGCTTGTCCTGCATATCTTCGTGACGCTCGGTCTGATTGGCCTGGTGCTGATCCAGCGCAGCGAAGGCGGCGGCCTGGGCATCGGCTCCAGCCAGGGCATGGGCAGCTTCATGGGCGGGCGGGGCACGGCCAATTTGCTGACACGGGCGACGGGCGTCCTGGCGACGGCGTTTTTCGTGCTGTCGCTGCTGCTGGCGTTGCTGGACCGCGGGGCGGTGCAGCGGCGTTCGATCCTGGATGTGCCGGCGCCGGTGAGCGCGCCCGCCGCCCCCTCGGCGCCTGCGCCGGCTACAAACTAGCGCGGGCTCCGCGCTGGCGGCGAAGCCCTCCACAACGGACAAAATGTAGGCCGGAGATATCGGCAACCGTCGGCCCTTGCTGGCCATGCCTTCCTTGCGCCCCCGGAACGCTTCGGCTTAATGGCCGAACATTCATGGCAAGGCTCGTATGATTTATCGCTGCTGCATCCTTCTGGGGCTCTTGCTCGGGCCCGCCTGGGGGCAGCCGCGGCAGATGGTGGTGGCGCCGCATCCGCTGGCTGCGGAGGCCGGCATGGCCATTCTGCGCCAGGGGGGAGTGGCGCTGGACGCGGCCATCGCCATCCAGGCCGTTCTGACCCTGGTGGAGCCACAAGCATCCGGTATCGGCGGTGGCGCCTTCCTGCTGCACCATGACGGCCCGCGTGGCGTGACAACCGCCTGGAACGGCCGCGAGACGGCGCCCGCCGCCGCCCGCGGCGATCTGTTCATGACCAATGGCCAGCCCATGCCGTTCATGGCGGCGGTGGTGGGCGGCCGCAGCGTTGGCGTGCCCGGTGTGCTGCGCATGCTGGAGGCGGCGCACCGGCAGCATGGCCGCCTGCCATGGGCACAATTGTTTCAACCCGCCATCGCGCTGGCCGAACAGGGCTTCGCCGTCTCCGCCCGGCTGCATCAGGCCATCGTGCTGGCGATGCCGCATCTGCGGGGCGATGCCGGGCTGGCGGCGATCTACCTCAACACCGGCGGCACGCCGCTCGCCGAAGGGGCGACGCTGCGCAACCCGGCGCTGGCGGCGACCCTGCGCGCTATCGCCGAGCAGGGCGCCGACGCGCTGCATCGCGGCCCCATCGCGGCCGAGATCGCCCGCACCGTACGCAGCCACCCGAATGCCGGGCTGCTGACCGCAGACGACCTGGCCGGCTACGAGCCGATCCGGGCGCCGCCGCTGTGCCGGCCTTACCATGCCTACCTCGTCTGCGTGCCGCCGCTGCCCTCCGGCGGCGCGGCGGTGCTGGGGATCCTCGGGCTGCTCGAACACACCCCGATCGGCCAGGCCAGCCCGGCCGGGCCGGAGGCCGCCATGTTGCTGGGCGATGCGGGGCGGCTCGCCTTCACCGACCGCAACCGCTGGCTGGCCGACCCATCCGACCTGCCGGTGCCGCTGGCCGGGCTGCTCGACCCCACCTACCTGATGCTGCGGGCGCAGGCGCTGAACCCGATCCGCGGCATCGCCCAGCCTCGGCACGGCAACCCGCTGATGGCGGCGCCACGCGCGCCGCAACCGACGCAGCCGGAGGCCGGGACGGCGCATCTCTCGGTGCTGGACGCGCAGGGCAGCGCGGTGGCGATGACCACGACCGTCGAGGGCAATTTCGGCGCGCATATCGGCGTCGGCGGCTTCGTGCTGAACAACCAGCTCACCGATTTCAGCTTTCGGCCGGAGCTGGATGGGCTGCCGGTGGCCAATCGCGTGGCCGGCGGCAAGCGGCCGCGCTCCAGCATGTCGCCGACGCTGGTCTTCGACGGCCAGGGGCGGCTGGTGGCCATCGCCGGCTCGCCGGGCGGCAGCCGCATCATCGGCTATGTGACGCAGGCTCTGGTGGCGATGCTGGACTGGAACATGGAGCCGGCGGCGGCGGCGGCACTGCCGCATGTCGGGCCGTTCAACGAGCTGGTGGAGCTGGAGGAGAGCACCGCTGCAGCCCGGCTGGCGCCGACCTTGCAGGATCGAGGGTTGCCGGTGCGGGTGCAGTCGATGCCTTCGGGGCTGAATTTGATCCGCGTGCTGCCGGGGTTAAGTGGCGGGGCGGACCCGCGGCGGGAGGGGGTGGTGCTGGCTGAGTGATGCGCGCCGCGTCGTCTATCGGCCCTGCCTTCACGACTGCTTCCGCCATGCTTGGCCGCGTGGATTGACGGGGGCCGAGGAGGCGCGTGCAATCCCATCATGGATGGCTTTTCCCGCATCGTCGGCGCCCAGCACTGCCTGACCGACCCCCACGAGATCGCCCCCTATGGCGAGGACTGGCGCGGCACGCTGCGCCAGCCGCCCGACCTGGTGCTGCGCCCCGGCAACACCGCTGAGGTCGCCGCCATCATGACCGAGGCCGCCGCCCAGGGGCTGCGGGTAGTGCCTGCCGGTGGGCGGACCGGCCTGGCCGGCGGCACCGTCCCGGTGGCGAGCAATACGCGAACGATCAGCGTCTCGCTGGAGCGGATGAGCCGTATCCGCGCGGTCGACCCGGTGGACATGTCAATCACCGTGGATGCCGGCTGCATCGTGGAGAATGTGCAGGTCGCCGCGGCCGCCGCGGACCGGCTTTTTCCGCTCAGCTTCGGCGCTCAGGGGTCGGCCCATGTCGGCGGGGCGATTTCCACCAATGCCGGTGGCATCCGCGCCCTGCGCTACGGCACCATGCGCGACCTGGTGCTGGGGCTGGAGGTGGTGCTGCCCGATGGCCGGGTGCTGGACGACATGCGGGCGGTGCGAAAGGACAACACCGGCTACGCGCTGCGGCATCTGTTCATCGGCGCCGAGGGCACGCTGGGGCTGGTGACAGCGGCGACCTTGAAGCTCTACCCGCCGATGCGGGCGCGTGAGACCGCCTTCGTGGCGGTGGAGACCCCGCAGGCCGCGCTGGCTTTGCTGGGCCGTATGCGCGGTTGCGGGGCGGAGTTGGTGGCGTTCGAGCTGGCCGGCCGGCGCAGCATCGCGCTGACCATCGAGCACGGGCACGGCTTCCGCGCACCGGTCGAGCTGACGACGGACTGGTATTGCATCATCGAGATCGCCGCAGGCCACGCGGCCGCACCGCTGCGCGAGATCATGGAGGACACCCTGGCCGCCGCGCTGGAGGCCGGCGAATGCGCCGACGCCATGCTGGCGGACAGCGAGGACACCCGGGCGATGCTCTGGCGACTGCGCGAAAGCACGCCCGAGGCGCAGAAGCGCGCAGGGCCCGCGGTGGCGACGGACACCTGCGTGCCGGTGTCCGCCGTGCCCGGGTTCCTGGACCAGGTCGCGGCCGTATCCGCCGCTCGGTGGCCAGAAGCCCATGTGATGGCCATCGGCCACCTGGGCGACGGCAACATCCACATCAGCCTGCAGGCGCCGGCGGTCATGCCGCCAGCCGAATGGGCGACACGGGCACAAGGCTTCGACGACATGGTGGCAGACATGGCCGTGGCGGCCGGCGGCAGCTTCTCGGCCGAGCACGGCATCGGCCAGTCCAAGCTGCGGCAGATGGCGCGGCTGAAGAACCCGGTGGCGCTGGACGTGATGCGGGCGATCAAGGCCACGCTGGACCCGGGTGGGCGAATCAATCCGGGGAAGGTCTTGCCGGGGCTTTAGAGCCTGATGTGATTGTAGGGAATCGGGATTCGCAAATTGGCTGAGTTCTGAT
>CAXTJY010000184.1:6457-7388 GCA_964244395.1 uncultured Rhodovarius sp. | reverse complement strand
CCAAGCTGAGACATTGTTGGCGCCGGACCCTCCCGCTCCGCCTCAGGCGGTGGCTGATCTCGTGGCAATGCGTCTGACTAACCTGCACCCCGGGCCTGATTTTTTCGTGAGCGACGACGGGTTTGCGCAGGACCGCGAATGCTCGCCTTGGTCGCGCGGTGATGCCTGGCGCCTGCATGGCGGCGGCGAGGTCGCGATGGTGTGGGACAACGCCGGAACACCCACCAGCACGCTGGCTCGTCGCGATGGCGCGGGCTGGCAGATCGCCATCAATGGCGCGGCGCCCCTGCTTCGGGGTCACCTCAGGGGTCGCGGCCGGGGGATCACGCAGGATGTTGCCGGGCAGCGTGCCGTTGACGTCAGCTGGGCGAACAGGGACATCTGGGACATCGTCCACGAAGGCGAGCATTATCGCCTGACGCTTCTCGACCCCTACGCGCCGAAGGACGCCGCCGCGGCAGCCGACAATCACCTGACCGCTCCAATTCCCGGCCGCGTCGTGGCCGTGCTGGTCGCCGCCGGCGACGCGGTGAAACGTGGCGACACGCTGGTGCTGCTGGAGGCCATGAAGACCGAAATCCGCATCGCCGCGCCGCGCGACGGGGTGGTGGAGGCGCTGGATTGCGCGCCAGGCGATAGCGTGGATGCGGGCGCCGAGCTGGTCACGCTGGCCGGCTGACTCGCTCGCCAGTTTCGGCCACGCACCGCGTGGAGCGCGAGCCCGGCGCCTCAGGGGGGCGGCCGTTGCCTCGTCGTCATTCAGCCGGCGGCCGGCTGAACGGATTGACCAGCCACAGCCCCTGCGCCCGCAGCCCACCGGCCAGGGTCAGCAGCGCGCCCATGGCGTTGTAGGCCGGTAGCGGCGGCGCCACCCGCAGCAGAACCGCCAGGGCGCAGGATTTCTGGTCGTGCTGGGTGAGGGCAACCGCCG
>CAXTJY010000184.1:584-6432 GCA_964244395.1 uncultured Rhodovarius sp. | reverse complement strand
CTCATCGGCCGAGCTGCGGGGGCAGAGCGGGCAATGCAGCGCCGGCCGGGCCAGCCGCAACAGCGCATCCAGCGGGATCGCCAGGCCTTCAGCGCCCTCGGCGGCCAGGACCAGCGCGGCGGCAGGCAGCGGGGTGCGGGCCTGGCCCCAGGCGCGGATGGCGTCCAGCAATAAGGCCTCGGCCGGTGGCAGGGCGCCGATGTCGGGCCAGGGGGACATCATGTGCGACAGCAGGCGGCTGGGCAGTCCGTGGGTAGCCATGAGCAAGCATCTCCGCTGATTCGATGCAAGTCTAGTGCTATTGAGAATTACTCGCAATAACCACAACGCACGTTGCCCCTGCCGCGCTCACTTGATACCGGAGGTCTATGATTCGCCCTGCCGACCTGGCCCGAACCGTGATGATCGGTAACAGTGGCGCGGGCAAAACCCATTTGGCCGCGCGGTTGGGCGGTGGGTTTGGGCTTCCTGTCCACGCGCTGGATGGCATTTTTTGGCAGCCCGGGGGGTTCGAGAAGCCGCGTGGGCCGGAGGCGACGGCCGAGCTGTTGCTTGGCATCATCGGCGGCGAACGCTGGATAGCGGAGGGCGTTTACGGCGGCCTGGCGGCGCGTGCCATGACGCGCGCGACGGCGTTGCTATGGCTCGATCTTCCGGTTGGCGAGTGCGTGCAGAATCTGGCCTGGCGCGGCGAGGCGGACAACGCCGTTCTGCTGGATTGGGCAGCGGCCTACCCCATGCGCGAAGGTGCCACGTCGTTGCAGGGCCATCAGGAATTGTTCCGCGCCTTCGGTGGCCCGAAGGCGCGGCTGCTGACGCGGCGGGAAAGCGACGCGTTGCTGGCGGCGGGCTGAACTCAGACGATCTCGCGCTCTTCCTTCAGCGCCCGGATCGTCGCCTGGAAGGCCTCCGCCGTCTCGGCCACCACGTCCGCGCCGTGGGTGGCGGACAGGATGCCGCCGCGGTGCCCCATCGCATCCACCCCGTTCACCACCATGCCGAGGTAGAGCTTTTGCGCCAGCGACTTGCGCGGGTCTGGCTTGAAGGTGGCGGTCGGCCAGGCGAAGGCGTCGAAGCTTTGCGGGTCCACATCCAGCCCGTCGGGGTTGGTGAAGATGTGGAAGAAGCTAAACTCGCCGTAGACCGCCCAGGGCAGGGCTTCGGCGGCCAGCACGCCATTCAACGCCGCGCGCATCGCGGCGCCGGCGGCGTTGGCGCGGGCGCAGGCGTCGGTGTCGCGAATGATCTTCAGCGTCTCGATGCCGGCGGCGGCGCTGACCGGGTTGGCGTTGTAGGTGCCGGGGTGCTTGATCTTCTCGCGGCCCTTTTGGGCGCTGACCTCGAAGTCCAGATGGTCCAGCAGGTCCTTGCGGCCCGCTACCGCCCCTCCTGGCATACCGCCGGCGACGATCTTCGCGAGCGTGCAGATGTCGGCCTTCACGCCGCGCACCTCCTGCGCGCCGCCGGGGGCCAGACGAAAGCCGGTGACGACCTCGTCCATGATGAGCATCACGCCGTGCTGTTCCGTCAGCGCCCGCAACGCTTTCAAAAAGGCGCCCGGGATCGGCACCGCGCCGGTGGTGCTGCCGATGGGTTCCAGGATGACGGCGGCGATGTCGCCATTCGCCTCGAACAGCGCGCGCACGGCCTCGATGTCGTTCGGCGGCAGCAGCACGACCCCTTCGGCGGTGGCGTCGGGGACGCCGGGGGTGGGGGTGCCGTCGAAATGGCCGTCCACGCCGAAGGCCATCACGTCGTGCCAGCCATGATAGTGGCGGTGGAAGCGCAGGATCCTGCGGCGGCCGGTGAAGGCGCGGCTTAGCCGCACCGCCATGTGGGTCGCCTCGGTGCCCGAGGCTACGAAGCGCACGCGCTCCGCGCAGGGCACCATCTGCTGGATCAGCCGTGTCCATTCCAGCTCAGCCGCGTGGCCGGCGCCGAACTGGCTGCCGCGCGCCACCTGGGCCTGCACCGCCTGGGTGACCCCCGGCGGGCAATGCCCCAGCAGATGACTGCCATGGCCGCCGAACAGGTCGACCAGCCGGTTGCCGTCCACATCCCACTTCAGCGGGCCGGCGCCGCGCTCGACATAAAGCGGGTGGGGCTTCATCCAGCGGCTGTCATGCGCAATGCCGCTGGGCAGCATCCCCAGCGCCTCGGTGTACAACGCGGCGCTGCCGGGGGTGCGCTGCACATAGGCGTTGATGATGGCGGAGTTGGTCAGGTTCGCATCGGGCATATCACCAGCCTGCCTTTATTTTTGCAGCGCGGAAAGCGCCGCCGCGTGCCGTTCCAGCACCACCCGGCGCTTTACCTTCATCGACGCCGTCAGCAAGCCGTTCTCGATGGTGAAGGGCTCGTCCAGCGCCTTCCAGCGGCGGATGCGCTCGATGCTGGCCAGCTTGCCATTGACCCGTTTCACCGCCGCCTCCACCGCGCCGGCCTGGCCCTCCGCCGGCACGATCAGCGCCAGGATGCCGGGCTGGCCCTCGCCGGCGATCACCGCCTGCAGCACTTCCGGCTCGGCCATCAGCAGCGCCTCCAGCTTGGCCGGGGCGATCATGTCGCCGCCCACCAGCTTCACGAAGTCCCGCTTGCGGTCGGTGATCGAGATGCGGCCCTCGCCGTCGATGTTGGCGACGTCGCCGGTGTGCAGCCAGACGCCGTCATGGCCCGGCACCGCGTGCAACGCCTCGGCGGTCGCCTCCGGCTTGCCCCAGTAGCCGTCCATCACCAGCGGGCCCTGCACCAGCAGCTCGCCATCCGGGGCCACCGTGGCCGCCACGCCGGCCAGCGGCCGGCCCACCGTGCGGCGGTCGTTGAACCAAGGCAGGTTCACGCTGATCACCGGGCCGGCCTCGGTCTGGCCGTAGCCTTGCAGCACCGGCAGGCCAAGGGCGAGGAAGAAGCCGGAGAGGTCGGGGTCGAGACGGGCGCCGCCGGACACCATGGCGCGCAGCTTGCCGCCGAAGCGGGCGCGCACCTTGTCCCGCACCAGCTTGTCCAGCACCGCATCCTGCAGCCGCTCCAGCAGGTTGAGGCGCCCGTCCAGCCGCTTCAGGCCCAGGGCCAGCGCCTGGTCGAACAGCCGTTTCTTCCAGCCGCCGTCCTTCTCGGCCTGCGCCGCGATGCGCGTGCGCAGCACCTCGAACAGACGCGGCACGGCTGTCAGCACGGCGGGCTTGAACTCGGCCATCTCGCCGGCGATGCGCTCGGCGCCGCGGGAGAAGACGATCTCCATGCCCATGCCGGGCAGGATGAAGCCGCCGACGGTGTGCTCGTAGCTGTGCGACATCGGCAGGAAGGACAGGTAGCAGTCGCCCGGCTTCACCAGCGGCGCCAGCAGCGGGCGGATGCCGGCGGTGTTGGACAGCAGGGCGCGGTGCGGCAGCATCACCCCCTTGGGCGCGCCGCCGGTGCCGGAGGTGTAGATCAGGCAGGCGAGGCGGCCGGCGGGGATCTGATCCACCTCGGCGATCAGGGCGGCCACGTCCGCGTCGCGGTCCAGCATGTCGTCCCAGGCAAGGGTGCGGCCGATGGCCCGGCGGGCTTCGGAAGGTGACCCAGGCACCATGCTCACCAGCACGTCCAGCCCCGCCCCTTGCGCGGCCGCGGCCGCCACCCGCCCGGCCAACTCCGCATCGGACACGATGGCGATGCGGGCGCCGCAATCGCCCAGCACATGCGCGTGGTCGGCGATGGTGTTGGTGGTGTAGGTCGGCACGGTGACGGCGCCGATGGCCATGATGGCATTGTCGGCGATCAGGAATTCCGGCCGGTTCTCGCTCACCACGAGCACCCGGTCGCCCGGCATCACGCCCAGTCCGCGCAGCCCGGCGGCGGCGGCGGCGACCTGGATGGCGAATTCGCCCCAGCGCATCGACTGCCAGGCCTTGTCGCGCCAGAACCGCGCCAGGACCCGGTCGGGCCGGGAGGCCGCCAGGCCCAGCATCATTGCCGGCAGGCTCTGCCATGCGCCGTCCACCCGATCATTCATCCTGTCGAATCCCCTGCTGCCCGCTTGGACCGGGCCTTTCTGCCCATATATGAAGGCCATGCACACACGCCCAGCCTTCCCTGGCATTTGCCGTTCGCCGCTGGATGCCGCCGGCGGAGCGGATTCGCTGCCGAGCTGGAACCTCGACGATCTGTATCGCGGGATGGACGATCCTGCGTTGAAGCGGGATTTCGATGCCGCCGAGGCTGCGGCATCGGCGTTCAACGCGACCTATCTGGACAAGTTGGAAGGCCTGTCCGGCGACGCGCTGGCCGCCGCCATCGCCGAGTATGAGCGCATCGAGGAAGTGCTGGGCCGGGCGATGAGCTTTGCCAGCCTGGTCTTCGCCTCGGACGCGCAGAACACCGCGCATGGCCGGTTCTACCAGATGGCGCAGGAGCGGGTGACGGGGGTCAGCAGCCACCTGGTCTTCTTCAGCCTGGAGCTGAACCGGCTGGACGAGGCGGCGCTGGAAGCGAAGTTCGCCGCCTCCGCCGCCCTGGCCCGCTGGCGCCCCTGGCTGCGCGACCTGCGGGTGTGGCGCGAGCACCAGCTCTCCGACGAGATGGAGCGGCTGCTGCATGAGAAGGAGGTGACGGGCCGCAACGCCTGGAACCGGCTGTTCGACGAGACGATGGCGAACATGACGGTCACGGTGGACGGCCAGGATGTTTCGGTCAGCGCCGCCCTGAACCAGCTGAGCGACCGGGATCGGACGAAGCGCGAGGCGGCGGCCAAGGGGGTGGGCGAGGCGTTCGAAAGCCGCATCCGGCTGTTCGGCCTGATTACCAACACCTTGGCCAAGGACAAGGAGGTGATGGACAAGTGGCGCCGCTATCCGCGCCCGGGCTCCTCCCGCAACCTGTCCAACGCGGTCGAGGATGAGGTGGTGGACGCGCTGGTCTCCGCCGTGCAGGACAGCTTTCCGAGATTGTCGCACCGTTACTACGCCATGAAGGCGAAGTGGCTGGGGTTGGAGAAGATGCAGCATTGGGACCGCAACGCGCCGCTGCCGGAGGCGCTGGACGGGACCATCGCCTGGCCGGATGCGGTGCGGCAGGTGCGGGATGCCTATGCCGGCTTCTCGCCCAGGCTGGCGGAGCTGGCGGCGCCGTTCTTCGACAAGCCCTGGATCGACGCGGCGTTGCGGCCCGGAAAGGCGTCGGGTGCCTTCGCCCACCCGACGGTGCCGGCGGCGCATCCCTATCTGCTGGTCAACTACCACGGCAAGGCGCGGGACGTGATGACGCTGGCGCATGAACTGGGCCATGGTGTGCACCAGCGGCTGGCAGCCGGGCAGGGCTACCTGATGTCGTCCACGCCGCTGACGCTCGCGGAGACGGCGAGCGTGTTCGGTGAGATGCTGACCTTCCGCGCCATGCTGGACGCCGAGACGGACCCCAAGCGCCGCCGCCTGCTGCTGGCCGGCAAGGTGGAGGACATGCTGAACACGGTGGTGCGGCAGGTCGCCTTCTACCGCTTCGAGACGCTGCTGCATGACGCGCGGCGGGAGGGCGAGCTGTCGGCCGAGAAGATCGGCGAGCTGTGGATGCAGGTGCAGACGGAAAGCCTGGGTCCGGCATTCGAATTCACCCCGGACTACGCCTGCTACTGGGCGTATATCCCGCATTTCGTGCACTCGCCCTTCTACGTCTATGCCTATGCCTTCGGGGACTGCCTGGTGAATGCGCTGTACGGCGTGTTCCAGGACGGGCAGGTGCCGGGCTTCGAGCAGAAGTATCTCGACATGCTGGCCGCCGGCGGCACGCTGCGGCACCAGGAATTGCTGGCGCCTTTCGGGCTGGATGCGTCGGACCCGGAATTCTGGAAACGCGGGCTGGATGTGATCAG
>CAXTJY010000184.1:0-574 GCA_964244395.1 uncultured Rhodovarius sp. | reverse complement strand
TCAGTGGCTTCATCGACGAATTGGAGGACGCCGGTGGCTGAGAACACCCTCTTCGGCGAAATCCGCCGCATGGCGCAGACCTCGGGCGCCGTGGGCGGCATTGCCGCGCGCGTCGCGGGACAGCGCCTGTTCGGCATCAAGACCGACAAGGCGGCGCATGCCAATGACCTCAAGGCCATACTGGGCGGGCTGAAAGGCCCGATGATGAAGGTGGCGCAGTTCCTGTCCACAGTGCCGGACGCGCTTCCGGCGGAGTACGCGGCCGAGCTGGCAACCCTGCAATCCAACGCGCCGCCGATGGGCTGGGCTTTCGTCAAGCGCCGGATGGTGGCGGAGTTGGGGCCGCATTGGCAGTCCCGCTTCGCCGAGTTCGGGCCGGAAGCGGCGGCGGCGGCGTCGCTGGGCCAGGTGCATCGCGGCCGGCTGCATGACGGCACTGAGATCGCCTGCAAGCTGCAATACCCGGACATGCCGTCGATCGTGGAGGCCGACCTCAAGCAGTTGGAGGTCGCCTTCGCCCTGCATCGTCGCCTGAGTTCGTGGCTCGACACCCGCGAGATCGCCAAGGAGATCG
>CAXTJY010000183.1:2453-7394 GCA_964244395.1 uncultured Rhodovarius sp. | reverse complement strand
GACGGTTTCAACAAGTTGATCGCCCGGGCGGCGCTGGATTGGCGCGAATGTTGGCTGCTGCGGGCGATGTATCGCTGGACCAAGCAGGTCGGCTTCGGCTTCGCCCAGGCGAGCGTGGAGGCGGCGCTGGCGGCACAGCCGCAGGCGGCGCGGCTGCTGCTGGACTTGTTCCATGCCCGCTTCGACCCGAAGGCGGAGCGCAGCCCAGACCGCGAGACCGACATCGACGCCGCCTGGCGCACCTTGCTGGACAGCATCGAGAACCCCGATGAGGATCGCATCCTGACCCGGCTGCGCACGGTGCTGGATGCGACGCTGCGTACCAACTTCTTCCAGGCCAAGAACTACCTGTCCTTCAAGCTGGAAAGCGCGCGGGCGGGCGACATGCCGCAGCCGCGGCCGTGGCGGGAAATCTTCGTCCATTCCGCCCGCATGGAGGGCTGCCATCTGCGCGCCGGGCCGGTGGCACGCGGCGGCATCCGCTGGAGTGACCGCCGCGAGGATTTCCGCACCGAAATCCTGGGGCTGATGAAGGCGCAGCGGCTGAAGAACGTGGTGATCGTGCCGACCGGCGCGAAGGGTGGGTTTATCCTGAAGAACCCACCGCCCACCGCCAACCGTGAAGCCTTCATGGCCGAGGGCATCGCCTGCTACCGCCTGCTGGTACAGGGCATGCTGGACATCACCGACAATCTGGACGGAACCACCGTGCTGCCGCCGAAAGGCGTGGTGCGGAGGGACGGCGATGATCCCTACATCGTCGTCGCAGCCGACAAGGGCACCGCCACCTTCTCCGACATCGCCAACGGCATGTCGGCCGATTACGGCTTCTGGCTGGGCGATGCCTTCGCCTCCGGCGGCTCGGCCGGCTACGACCACAAGGTGATGGGCATCACCGCGCGGGGCGCCTGGGTGATGATCGCCCGGCATTTTGCCGAGCTGGGGCTGGACACCTTCACCCAGCCCTTCAGCTGCGTCGGCGTGGGCGACATGTCTGGCGACGTGTTTGGCAACGGCTTGCTGATCTCCAGGCAGACGCGGCTGCTGGCGGCGTTCGACCACCGGCACATCTTCATCGACCCGGACCCCGTTCTCGAAGCGTCCTTCGAGGAACGGAAGAGGCTATTCGCGTTGCCGCGCAGCTCCTGGGCGGACTATGATTCGAAGCTGATTTCGGCCGGCGGCGGGGTATATCCGCGCACCGCCAAGGCGCTGGCGTTGAGCGAGACGGCGCGGGCGATGCTGGGCATCGAAGAAGAGCGGCCCGAGCCGGTGGCGGTCATGCGGGCCATTCTGAAGACGAACGCCGACCTGCTGTATTTTGGCGGCATCGGCACCTACCTGAAGGCGAGCACGGAAAGCCAGGCCGATGCCGGCGACCGCGCGAACGACGCCATCCGCATCAACGGCGCAGAGGTGCGGGCGCGGGTGATCGGCGAGGGCGCCAATCTGGGGGTGACCCAGGCGGCACGGATCGAGGCGGCCCAAAGGGGCGCTGATGGGCACGGCGTGCGCCTGAACACCGACGCGTTGGACAATTCCGCCGGCGTCAGCACCTCCGACCACGAGGTCAACATCAAGATCCTGCTGGCCGATGTGGAGGCGCGTGGCGGCTTGACGCGCACCCAGCGCGACGTGCTGTTGAAGACGATGACCGACGACGTGGCGGCATTGGTGCTGGCCGACAACGCGCTGCAATCGCTCGCGGTGTCGCTGGAGGTGGCGGCGGGTGCGGCGGCGTTGCCGGCGCAGGCGGCATTGATGGGGCGGTTGGAGACGGCGGGCGTTTTGGATCGGGCGCTGGCCGGGCTTCCGGACGATGCGGCCATCGCCCGGCGCGCGGCGGCGGGCGAGGGGCTTACCCGCCCGGAGGCGGCTTCACTGCTGCCATTTGCCAAGCTTTGGCTCAACGATGCCATCGCCGACAGCGACCTGCCGGATGACCCGGCCTTCCACCTCCTGCTGATGGCATATTTTCCGACCGCCCTGCGCGACGGATACGCCGAATACATCGAGACGCACCGGCTGCGCCGCGACCTCGTCGCCATGGCGCTGGCCAACCAGGTGGCGAACCGGCTGGGCTGCGCCGGGCTGGGGCGACTGACGGCGGAGGCCTCCCCTGTGGCCGCCGCCCGCGCCGCGTGGCTGGCCGGGGCGCTGCTGCGGCTGGAGGACGCCGCCATCGAGGCCGATACGGCGGACCGCCCGGCGGCCGAGCGGCTGGCCACCCTGGCGGCCCTGCGCGGCCTGCAGGAGCAAGCGGCGCAGGCGCTGCTGGGCGAGAAGGGCGGGTTGGGCGACACCCTGGCGGCGCTTTCGCCCGGCCTGCCGGCTTTGCTGGGCGGGCGGATGGGGGCGGACGCGCTGGCCGCCGCGCCGCAGCTCGCCGCCGCCCCCGCCGTGCTGCGCCTGGCGCTGGAAACCGGCGCCGCGCCGGAGGCGGCATTGGGCGCCTGGGACGAGGTGGCACGCCGATTCCATCTGGCCGACCTGCGGGCCGCCGCGAACATGGCACGCGTGGCCGGCAGCTTCGGCAACCGGGCCCGGGCGGCGCTGCTGGCGGATATCGCAGCTGCGCAAGGTCGTCTGGCCGCGGCAACACTGGCAGGGCGAAGCGACGTGCCGGGCGCCGAGGACGCGGCGAAGCTGGTCGAGGAAGCCGCCCGGGTGCCGGATTTGGCGGCGGTGACGGTGGCGGCGCGGGCCCTGGCGGCGTTGGTTTGACGCGGGGGACTCTCAGGAGGGCTCTGCCCTCCCGAACCCTCCCGCAAAGGGCCGAAAGGCCCTTTGATCCCAGGAGATTCATCGGTGGTTTGAGGGAGGGGGCGGCGGGCCCCTGGCCGAAGGTCACACCGGGCCCCTCCCTCAAACCACCGATCACCCGGTGTCCAGAGGCCTTTCGGCCTTTGGTGGGGGGTCCAGGGGGGCAAAGCCCCTTTGGGAGCCACTCGGCGTGACCCGCCGCGAATGGGCCTGGACGTCCTACGACTTCGCCAACTCGGCTTTCCCCACGGTGGTCTCCACCTTCGTCATCGCCACCTACATGACTGCCGCCGTGGCGCCCGATCCCGTCGCCGGCCAGGCGGCCTGGGGCTGGATGCAGGCGGCCGTGGGGCTGACCATCGGGTTGTTGTCGCCGGTGCTGGGCGCGGTGGCGGATGCCGGCGGGCGCCGGCGCGGCTTTCTGCTGGTCTTCACCCTGCTGACGGCGGGGCTGACCGCGTCCATCTGGTTCATCCGGCCAGAGCCCAGCTATCTGCTGCCGGGGCTGCTGCTGATCGGCCTGGCTTCCGTCGCCTTCGAGCTCGGCACGGTGTTCTACAACGCCATGCTGCCCGGCGTGGCCCGGCCGGAAGCGATGGGCCGGGTGTCCGGCATCGGCTGGGCGGTCGGCTACGCTGGCGGCCTGCTCTGCCTGGGCCTGTGCCTGTGGCTGTTGCGGGCGGACCCGTTGGGGCTGGATGCGACGACGCGGGAGCCGGTGCGGGCGACGTCGGTGCTGGTCGGGCTGTGGCTTCTCGTCTTCTGCTGGCCGGTGCTGATCGCGGTTCCGGACCCGGCGGTGCGGCCGCCGGTGGGGGTGGCGGTGCGGGCCGGCCTGGCAGAGATCGCCGGGCTGTTGCGCGCCTTGCCCAGCCAGCCATTGCTGGGGCGCTTCCTGCTGGCACGCGTCTTCTACACCGATGGGCTGAACACGCTCTTCGCCTTCGGGGCGATCTATGCCGCGGGTCGGTTCGGCATGGGGTTCGAGGAAATCCTGCTGTTCGGTATCGTGCTGAACGTGACCGCGGGGCTTGGCGCGTTCGGCGGCGGCATGGTGGAGGACAGGGTGGGTTCGCGGCGCATGGTGCTGCTGGCGCTGGGCTGCATCATCGGCGTGGGGGTGGGCCTGCTGCTGGTGCAGGAGAAGACGGGATTCTGGGTGCTGGGGGCGGTGCTGGGGCTGTTTTTCGGCCCCGCGCAATCGGCCAGCCGCACGCTGATGGCGCGGCTGGCGCCGGCGGAGGAAGTGGGCGCCTGGTTCGGGTTGTTTTCGCTGTCCGGCCGGGTGACCGGATTTCTGGGGCCGGCGCTGCTGGCCATCGCGACCGCGGCATTCGCCAGCCAGGTGGCCGGGATGGCGGTGGTGGTGGGGTTGATCGCACTGGGGTTTGCGGTGCTGCTGACGGTCAAAGCGCGGTGAGAGTTGCGCGCATGGCGTCGCGATAAGCCGGAATACGCGACAAGATCTCGAGTGCGACGGCTTCCCTGGAGGTGTGCGACATGAGGTTGCGGTCGTCCCGCATTTTCAACCACAGCGTCTCGTCATTGATCCAGTGCAGCTTGTAGGCTTCGCGCATGGCCGCCCGAGGGCTCCGGGCCTCCACCTTCTCCAGTCGAAGGGCGGCTTTAAGCATCCGCCAACATAGCTCGATGCAGAATTCGAAACGCTGGATGATTGCATCCAGAACGAGCGAGTCGGAAACGATGTCCCGCGCCAGTGCTTCGTCAAGGCGATCCAACGCACGATCAAGATTGCGCGCCGCTCCTCCAAGCTCATCTCATCATCGGTCATCGCCGGAACACCTCAATGTGCTTGCGCTCGATGCCTTGGCGGAATTCGTCCTCGGCGCGCAGTTGGTCGAAGCGAATGACGTCGATCTCCAACAAGGTGTCCGGTTCCTCCATGATGTCCATGACCTTAAGCCAGTCATCATCCGTGGCGCGCGGACAGTGGAGAGCGATGTCCAGGTCGCTTCGATCCCAGGCGTAACCGCGAGCCCTGCTGCCGAACAGCCAGATCGCGTCCACGAAGGGCAGCGCGCACAGGGCCTGGAACCAGCCATACTCGCGCAACGGCCGTTCCATGCCACGTTCGGCTTCACTGTTGTGGCCGGTGTCCAACTGGGTCCCTCTCCTGAGATCACGGGCCGTCAGTCTACCCCATTTTGCCGGTCCACC
>CAXTJY010000183.1:0-2408 GCA_964244395.1 uncultured Rhodovarius sp. | reverse complement strand
TGGGTGCTGCGTCCAGTCAGCTTCTCCTGGGACGGCCCGCCTACCCCTCGATGCGACGCACCCGCCCACTTCGGGCCAGCCCGGCCCAACGCGCCACCTCGGCGCGGTAGTACGCGGCGAAGCCAGAGGCGTCGATCGGGATCGGGATGGACGAGGTCTGCCGCAGCTTCTCCTGCACCGCCGGCGTCGCCATCGCGGTCCGGCTGGCTTCCTCCAGCCTGCCGAAAGCGTCCGGCGGCGTGCCGGCGCGGACGAACAGGCCGAGCCAGAGCGAGAATTCGTAGCCTGGCACGCCCTGTTCAGCGATCGTCGGCACTTGCGGGAAGACCGGCGAGCGTTCGACCGAACTTACCCCCAGCGCGCGCACCGTCCCCGCCTCCGCCTGGCCCGAGGCCGACCCCATCGCATCGAGCAGGAAGCTCAGCCGCTGCGCGATCAGGTCCGGGTACACGGCGCCGGAGCCCCGATAGGGCACATGCAGCATTTGGGTGCCGGTGGCCGCGGCCAGCAGCTCGCCGGCCAGGTGGCTGCCAGTGCCGAGGCCGGAGGAGCCGTAGGTGATGTCGCCAGGCCGGGCGCGCGCGGCGGCGATGAGGTCGGCGGCCGAGCGGTACGGCGACTCCGGCGAGGCCACCATCATCATCGGCACCGTGCCCACCCCGCCGAGTGGCGTCAGCCCACCCACCGGGTCGTAGTTCAAGCTTTGCAGCGAGGGGCCGGTGGACTGAGAGACCGATCCCATCAGCAACGTATATCCGTCCGCCCGCGCCGAATTGGCGACGTAGGCGCCGCCGACATGCCCGCCGGCACCGGGCCGCAACTCCACCACCACGGACTGGCCCAGCACCCGTGCCATCTCCGGCGCGATGACCCGCGCCATGACGTCGGCAGACCCGCCGGGCGCGTAGGGGACGATCAGGGTGACGGTACGGTCCGGAAAGCCGGTCTGCGCCAGCGCGGGGGCGGCGAGCAGTGGCAAGGCGCGACGGGTCAGCATGGTTCAGGCTCCTGGATCGGTCGCCATTCTCTCCGCCGCCATGCGGCCCAGCAACGCCTTGTCCACCTTGTTGGTGCCCATCAGCGGCAGCGCATCGAGGAACCAGATGCGACGCGGGTGCATGAAGGCGGGCGCGTGCTCAAGGGTGAAGCGTTTCAGGTCGGCCTCCGCGACCGGCGCGCGGGGAACGATGAAGGCCACGGGCTTCATGCCCTTGATGTCGTCGGGCATGGCGATGACGGCGGCCTGTTCGACGGCGGGGTGCCGCTCCAGCACGGCCTCGACCTCGCCGGGAAAGATGTTCTCGCCGCCGGAGATGAACATGTCGTCGGCCCGGCCGATGACGAAGTGGAAGCCATCCGCGTCGCGTCGCATCACGTCGCCGGTGATGTAGAAGCCGTCGTCCGTGAGCGGCGGGCGCAGGTCGGGCCGGGCGTGGTAGCCGTTCATCAGGCCGGGGGTGCGCTGTTCCAGCACGCCTTCGTGGGCCAACGCGCCATCGGCGGCGCGCAGCCGCAACTCCACGGCTGGGTGGGCGTAGCCGACCGAAAGGCGCGGCGTAGGCTTGCCCCCGGGGTGCGGGCCGAACACCACCGGCCCAGCCTCGCTGGTGCCGTAGGCATTGATCAGCCGCGCGCTGGGAAAGGCGGCCAGGATGGCGTCCGCCAGCGCCTCGCTGACCGGCGCGGACCCGAGGCGGATGGAGCGAACGCTGGAGGTGTCGGTGGCGCCGAGCAGGGCCTTCTCACGCAGCAGCATGGCGAACATCGGCGGCACGCCGGTCAGCCAGGTGCACCGTTCCTGGCCGATGGCGGTGATGTATTCGGCCTCGCGGAACTGCGGCAGCAGCACGATGGTGGCGCCGGCGGCCAGCGCCAGCTGCGCCAGGGCCAAGCCGTTCATGTGGTAGAGGGGCGCGGCGATCAGGCAGCGCTCCTCGCCGAGCCCCGGCGCCAGCCGCTGCCCGACGATCCACAGATGCGCCTGGTGCGAGAGGATGACGCCCTTCGGCCGGCCAGTGCTGCCTGAGGTGTAGAGGAACAGGGCGGGCTCGGCGGGTTCCGGCGTCACGGCCTCGGAGGGCCCGGGGTCGAGCCACTCGGTGGCTTCCAGCGACAAGCGAGGAAGGCCGACGGGCACGGCGCCGGCGCGCGGGGCATCATGCGCCACCAGGGCGCAGCCGGCATTTTCGAGGACATAGGCGATGGTCTCGGCCGGGAAGCGCCAGTTGACCGGCACCGCGACGAGCCCCGCCCGTTGCGCGCCGCACAGCAGCGCAAGGTGTGGGATGGAGTTGGCGGCCAGGATGCCCACCCGGTCGCCGCGCGACAGGCCGCGCCGCAGCAGCCCACGCGCCGCCGCATCGGCCATTGCGTCGAACTCGGCGTAACTGGCCTCGATGCGGGTGGCG
>CAXTJY010000182.1:3346-7411 GCA_964244395.1 uncultured Rhodovarius sp. | reverse complement strand
CGTGCCGACCATGGCCGAGGCGGGCTTTCCTTCGGTGGTGTACTACATCTGGGCTGGCGTGTTCGTGCCCGCGGCCACGCCGCCGGCACTGCGCGAGCAGATTCGCGCCGCCGTCGCCCGGGCGGCGCAGGATGGCGATGCCACCCGGGCACTCAGCACGGCGGGCAGCCCGGTCGCCTATCTCGACGGCCCTGCCTTCGAGGGCTTCGTGCGGGAGGATGCGGCGCGGCTGATCCCGGCAGTGCGACGCATCGGCCGGGTCGAATAGGGAAGGGCGGGGCTTTCGCACCCGCCGCATCTTCTACGCCGCCATCAGCCGGTCGATGGTGATCGGTAGCTCCCGTACCCGCTTGCCGGTGGCATGAAACACCGCATTCGCCACCGCTGCGGCAGCTCCGACAATGCCGATCTCGCCCAGCCCCTTCACCCCCAGCGGGCTGACCAAGCTGTCCTCCTCATGGATGAACATCACGTCGATCTCCGGAATGTCGGCATTCACCGGCACATGATACTCGGCGAAATTGTGGTTCATGATCCGGCCGATGGCGTGGTCGGTCAGCGCCTCCTCATGCAGCGCCATGCCGATGCCCATCACCGCGCCGCCGATGATCTGGCTTCGCGCCGTCTTCGGGTTGAGGATGCGGCCGGCCGCAACCGCATTGACCATGCGGGTCAGCCGCAAGGTGCCAAGCTGCTCGTCCACCCGCACTTCGCAGAACACCGCCGCATGCGTGTAGGCGGCGTAGCGCAGCTGCGTCAGCATGCTGGGCTTTGCGGTCTCCTCCGCCTCCACCCGGTCCACCCCGCCGGCCCGCATGGCCTCGGCCAGGGTCACGAAGCGGCTGGGCTCCGCGGTCAGCGTGATGCGGCCGCCCTCGAAGGTCACCTGCTTGATGTCGGCATTGGCCAGCGGCGAATCTTCGGCCTTTCGGGCATGCTTCAGCAGCGTCTCGCGCAGCGTGGCACAAGCCAGATCGACCGCCGCGCCGGAGGACGCGGCAGTCCAGGAACCGCCGGCCAGCGGCGCCGTGGGAAGCGAAGAATCGCCCAGCAGGGTGGTGACCTTGCTCAGTTCCACGCCCAGCGCATCGGCGGCGATCTGGCTGAGGATCGTGTAGGTGCCGGTGCCGATATCGGCGGTGGCGACGGCGACCTCCAGCCGGCCCTGGCTGTCCAACGCCGCGCGGGCGGAGGTCTTCACGAAATAGGCTTCCCACACGCCGGTGGCCATGCCCCAGCCGATCAGCTCCCGCCCTTCACGCATCGAGCGCGGCGTGGCGCTGCGGCGCGCCCAGCCGAAGCGTTCGGCGCCCTCCTCGCAAGCCAGCCGCAGCGCCTTGCTGGTCAGCCGTTTTCCGGTGTTCTGGTCCTTCTCCTCGGCCATGTTCTTCAGCCGCAGGGCGACAGGATCCATGTCGAGCGCGACAGCCAACTCGTCCATGGCGGATTCGAGGGCGAATTGGCCGGTCGGCGCGCCGGGCGCCCGCATGTCGCCAGGGCTCGCGATGTCCAGCTTGGCCAATTTGTAGCCAAGCGTCACGTTGTCGCAGCGATAGGTCAGCCCGGACCAGTTCACCACGTTTTCCTGGTGGTCCTCATGCTGTGAGGTGGCGGCGACGGCCTCGTGGGTGATGGCTTGCAGATTGCCCTGACGGTCCGCGCCCAGGGCCACGGTGTTGATGGTCTCTGGCCGGTGCGTGTGGGTGAACATCTGGTCGCGCGTCAGCACCAGCCGCACCGAACGCTCCAGCACCATCGCCGCCATCACCGTCAGGAACAGATTGTAATGTGGCCGCAGCGCGGCGCCGAAGCCGCCGCCGATATAGGGCGCGATCACGCGCACCTTGTCCGTCTTCAACCCGAACACGCTGTGCACATAGGCCTGCGTGTTCATCGCCCCTTGCGTCTTGTCATGCACGACGATGCCGTCATCGCCATGCCAGACTACGGTGGTGGCGTGCATCTCCATCGGGTTGTGATGCTCGTCCGCCACTCGGTACTCGGCCTCCACCTTCACCGGCGCGGCTGCCAGGGCGGCGGCAGCCTCGCCACGCGGCTTGGGCGTGCCGCTCTGGCCCGAGCGGGTCTTGGGCGGCTTGTAGGCCTGCGCACGCACGGCATCGAGCGCGGTCTCGTGCGCCTTCTCCTCATAGCGGACGTGAATCAGCGAGGCGGCGAGGCGGGCGGTCGGCATGTCCTCGGCAACGACCAGGGCGATGGGCTGGCCGCTCCACATGATTTTGTCGTCGTAGAGCGGACGGAAGGGGGACCCGGGCGGCGATGCCTCGTCCGTGTAGCTGTAGTCGAACCAGGCCGTCCGCGGGCGATTCTCATGGGTGAAGATCTTGATTACCCCGGGCAGCGCCAGGGCGGCGTCGAGCGCCATCGATGCGATCCGGCCATGCGCGATGCTGCTGCACAGCACATGGCCATGCACCAGGTCGGAGGCAGGGAATTCGGCAACGTAGGTGGCGCGGCCCGTCACCTTGGCGGGGCCGTCCACGCGGTCGATCGGCGCGCCGATCAGCGGGGCCTTGGTTAGCATGGGTCGCTCCTTGTCAGGCGATGCGCTTGTCGGTTTGCGATTGCGGGGTGCCGGCGGCGGCCTGGCCCAGGGCGCGGACGATGGCGCGACGGGCCAATGCGATCTTGAAATCATTGTGCCCATAGCCCCGCGCACCGGCCAGCATGCGGGCGGCCACGCGGCCGAACACCTCATCCTTGGGCGACGCCCCTTGCAGGATCGCCTCCGCCTCCGGCACCCGCCACGGCTTGTGTGCGACTCCACCCAGGGCGATGCGGGCGGACACAATGCGGTCGCCGTCCATCTCAAGGCCCGCCGCAACCGACACCAGCGCGAAGGCATAGGACTGCCGGTCCCGAAGCTTGAGGTAGCTGTGGTGGGCTGTGGCGCCGCTCGGCGGCAGCTCGACGGCGGTGATGATCTCGCCATGTTCGAGATGGGTGTCGCGTTCCGGCGTTTCGCCGGGAAGGCGGTGGAACTCAGCGATCGGGATGACGCGTTCGCCATCTGGGCCACTCACATGGATGCGCGCCTCCAGCGCCGCCAAAGCCACGCACATGTCTGACGGGTGGGTGGCGATGCAGGATTCGCTGGCGCCCAGGATGGCGTGGATGCGGTTGACGCCGGCGATGGCTGGGCAGCCCGAGCCGGGGCTTCGTTTGTTGCAATCCATCGCCGCGTCGTAAAAATAGTAGCACCGCGTGCGTTGCAGGAGATTGCCGCCGGTGGTGGCCATGTTGCGCAGCTGCGGCGTGGCGCCGGCCAGGATGGCGCTGGCCAGCAGCGGAAACCCGTCCTGCACCCGCGGGTCGGCGGCGACATCGGCGTTGGTGACCAGGGCGCCGATGCGGAGCCCGCCATCCTCCGTCTCGCCGATGTCGTCCAGCCCCGGCACCCGGTTGACGTCCACCACCCTCGACGGCTGGGTGACATGGTATTTCATCAGATCGACCAGGTTGGTGCCACCGGCCAGGATAGCGGCGCGCGGCGCGCTGGCCGCGCCCACCGCATCGCTCAGCGCCGCAGGGCGGGTGTATTCGAAACGGTTCATCGCTCCGCTCCGCCCGCCGCCTGGGCCACCGCATCGACGATATTGGGGTATGCGCCGCAGCGGCAGAGGTTGCCGCTCATCCATTCCTGGATTTCCTCGCGGGAGCCGGCATGGCCTTCCTCAATCAGCGCGACGCCGGACATGATCTGGCCGGAGGTGCAGTAACCGCACTGGAAGGCATCGCATTCGATGAACGCGGCTTGCAGCGGATGAAGCGTGCCGTTCCGGCTCTCCAGCCCTTCGATCGTGGTGACCTCGGCACCGTCCTGGCTGGCGGCCAGCACCAGGCACGAGTTCACCCGTTTGCCGTCGAGCAGCACGGTGCAGGCGCCGCACTGCCCATGGTCGCACCCCTTCTTGGTGCCGGTCAGGCCTAGCTCGTCGCGCAGCAGGTCCAACAAGGTGGTCCAGGGCGGCGATTCGATCCGATGCAGGGTGCCGTTGATGGTGATGCTCAGCGTGTCGCCAGCCAGGGCTGGGGCGTCGAGTT
>CAXTJY010000182.1:2616-3336 GCA_964244395.1 uncultured Rhodovarius sp. | reverse complement strand
CGCGGCGGCGTTGCACCGGCGCGCGGGTTGGCGGAGCATGGCGCGATGAACACGACATCCCCACTCGCCGACATCACCGTCTGGCTGGCCACGCAGCAGCCCGCGATGCTGGCGGCGCTGGAGCGCATGGTGAACATCGATGGTGGCAGCTACGACAAGCCAGGGGTGGATGCAGTGGGTGCGCAGGTGCGGGAGTTCCTGCAGGGCCATGGCATCGCCGTCGAGACCGTGGCCGGCGAGAAGCACGGCGACTGCCTGCGGGCCTTCGTGGGCAGCGACGCGTCCCCGCCCGGCAACGCGCCGCGCAACATCGTGCTGATGGGCCATCGCGACACCGTCTTCCCGAAGGGCGAGCCGGAGCGGCGGCCATTCCGCATCGAGGGTGGCCGCGCCTACGGGCCCGGCGTGTGCGACATGAAGGCCGGTATCGTGCTGAACATGTACATGCTGGCCGCCTTCCAAAAATTCGGCGGCGCCCCGGGCCCGATGGTGGGGCTGTTCACCGGCGACGAGGAGATCGGCAGCCCGGAGGGCCGGCGTGTCATCGAAGCGGAGGCGCGCGGTGCGCGCGTCGTCTTCAACAGCGAGCCAGGCCGGATGAGCGGCAACATCGTGACGGGGCGGAAGGGCGGCGTATTCTCGGTGTTCGACATCACCGGCAAGGCCAGCCATTCGGGCGGCAACTTCGAAGCCGGCATCTCAGCCATTGGCGAGCTCGCC
>CAXTJY010000182.1:0-2606 GCA_964244395.1 uncultured Rhodovarius sp. | reverse complement strand
TCGACCTGTCCGCGCTCGACGCGAACAAGCGGGCGATGGCGCAGAAGATCATCGCCATCCACGCGCTGACCGATCTGGCCCGCGGCATCACGCTCAACGTCGGCCTGGTGAGTGGCGGGCAAAGCGTCAACACGGTGGCGCCCAGCGCGCAGGGGCAGATCGACCTGCGTTACGTCCACCCGGAGGATCGCGAGGAGATCATGGGAAGGCTGCACGCCATCGTCGACCGTAGCTTCGTCCCCGGAACCAAGGCCTCGCTGACCATCAAGGGCGAGTTTCTGCCGCTGACGCAGAGCCCGGCGGCGGCGAAACTGTTCACCCTGTATCAGGGCGCGGCGGCCGAGGTGGGGCTGACGGTGTCCGGCGAGTTCAGCGGCGGCTGCGCCGATAGCGGCTTCACCGCGGCGCAGGGTGCGCCCACGCTCTGCGCGGTCGGGCCGGTGGGCGGCCTGGCGCACAGCCCGGAAGAGTTTCTGGAGGTGGCGAGCCTGGTTCCGCGGGCCCAGGCGATGGCACGGGCGATTGTGGGGTTGGAGGGGGCGGGGCTCTAACTCCCGTTGGCCGGAGCATCGTATTATGAATGATGACGCAGCCTCACGCATTCGTCATGTTGGCATGAAACAGAGGAATTATGTCGATGGCGACGATCACGGGGACGGTAGGCAGTGACAGCATTCTGCCCACCGGAGTTTCCGCCGGCGTGGCGGGCGGTATCCCCGGTAGTTCCAACGATACGATTCTAGGCACGCGCGGCAACGACACGCTGGACGGGGGTGGCGGAAATAATACCCTCGATTATTCAAGCTATACCCAGCAAATAAATGTTTTCTTCAATGGATTTGGTTCGGGCAACGTCGTCAAATTTTTTGGTGAGACGGATGTCTTCAGTAATTTCGTGTATGTTTACGCCGGCTCTGGCAGCGACTTCCTAACCGGAACGGCGGCGTCCGGTCCCGTCTCAGTCTGGCTTCGCGGCAATCAGGGAAATGATGCGATTGACGGCGTCAGCTCCCGCAATGTAGCGGCGGATTATCGGAACAGCCCGGCCGCGGTGGTGATCAACCTTTCCACCGGCGTCGCTCAGGACGGCTGGGGCTCAACCGACACCCTCACCAATGTGCGCCGCATCAACGGCTCCATCTACAGCGATACGATAACCGGCGGCACGTTCGGCGACATCTTCTATTTCGTGGGAGGAACCGCACAGCGGGTCATCGACGGCGGAGGTAGTTCGGACCGCGGCAACGAGGTCCGCTACTCCTATCCAGGCGGCCCGCTGATAATTGACCTGGGCACGTCGCCGGCAGCAGGAGGTGGCTTCACAGGCAGCGCCATCGGGAATGGTGTCAGCGACACGCTTGTTCGCATCACCCGCGCCGTGGGCAGCGATGGCGCGGATACCCTGCTCGGAACCAACGGCGACGATGTTCTGGAGGGTGAAGCGGGAGCCGATGTCCTGTTTGGTCGATCCGGCTACGACTTCGTGGGCTATTCTTCGGTGACGAGCACTTTTCCCACGGCTGCCGCAACGGTGAACCTCAGCACCGGCACCGCCACCGACCCCTGGGGCGGACAGGACGTTCTCATTGGGATCGAAGCGGTGTTCGGTGGTGCCCTGGGCGACGATTTCACTGGGATCGATCTCGGTTTCGCCACACGCAGCCTGCTTCAGGGCAATGGCGGCAACGACACGCTGCGGGGCACGGGGGCCGGCTTCACTGCGGCGGATTACAACAACGATGGCGCGGCCGTCACCGTTAACCTCACAACGGGCACCGCCACCGACGGGAGCGGCGCAACCGATACGCTGATCGGCATCAATGCCATCCGCGGAACCGGTGCCTATGGCGACAATCTCATAGGCAGTACCGGAGACGACTCGATCGCCGGCGGCGGCGGCAATGACACCCTGACCGGCGGCGCCGGTCTCGACCGCCTGCTGGGCGAGGACGGCAACGACAGCATCAATGGTGGCGCCGATGTGGACACCATCACCGGCGGCCCAGGCCAGGACACGCTGACGGGCGGTACGGGCGGCGACCGCTTCACCTTCACCCTCACGGCCACGCCCGGCGCCCATTCCAGCCGATCGGCGCAGGATTTCATCACCGATTTCAGCGTCGCCGAGGGCGACTATTTCCGCCTGACCTCGTCCGGCGCCGCCTCACCCGACATCTACTATGCCGGCCAGGTCGCCACCGCCTACACCTTCCTCAACGTCGATATCCCGCTGCCGGCCTGGACGGCGCCCGCCGGGCTCACACCCCTGGGTGCCTTCTGGATCTCGCACACCGGCCAGGGCGGCTGGGTCGTCGTCGACGAAAATGGCAACGGCACTCTGGAGGCCAATGAATTCGCCGTCCGCCTCGCATCGGCTGGCGCCAATTCCGGCCTTCGCGTCAACGGCTCTTCCATCGTGACGCCGGGGCTGATCGGCGACGGCACCTCCAACACCATCTTCATCACCGAGGGCGTGGCCGGCGGCGCCCGCGGCCTCGGCGGCGACGACGTGATCTATGGTGGCGGCAGCTTCGACAACATGGCTGGCGGCCTGGGCGACGACCAGTATGTGGTTCGCAACACGGAAACCACGCTGATCGAGACCG
>CAXTJY010000181.1:0-7417 GCA_964244395.1 uncultured Rhodovarius sp. | reverse complement strand
GCAGGCCGGCGGCATTGGCCAGGGCGAGCTGACCCGGTTCGGTCGCCGCGTCGCGCTCGGTGCCGTGGCGGTGCAGCTCGACCGCGATCCGATCCGGGAACGCATCCGCCAGCCGCGCCAGCAGCGCCACCGCTTGGGGTCGACGCCCTTCCGCCAACAACCGGGCGATGGGGCCATGGGTGCCCCCGGTCAGCAGGAAGATGCCTTCGGCATGCCGCTCCAGCACATCGAGCCCGATGGCTGGCCGCCCCGAAGGGTCTTCGCCCAGATAGCCGGCGCTGCTGAGCTGTTGCAGGTTCTCCAGCCCCTGCGCATCCATCGCCAGCGCCACCAGCACGTCCGGCTGCAGGCGCGCCGCCTCGGGCCGTGGGTCCGTCGCCGACCGCGCCAGCCAAAGCTGGCACCCCATGATCGGCTGCACCCCCTTGGCCACACAGGCCTGGCTGAACTCCAGCGCGCCGAACAGATTGGCCGTGTCGGTCATCGCCACCGCCGGCATGCCTGCCTTGAACGCCAGCTCGGCCAGCTTCTCGGCCTTGATGGCGCCTTCGCTCAGCGAATAGCTGGAATGGGCGTGCAGGTGGATGAAGGACTCGGGCATGCGCCAATGTAATGCGCCTGGCCGCCCGGCGCAGCCCGGGGAAGGGTGGCGGCGCAGGACCGGCGCGGGCAGGTTGCCGGTTATGCCCGTCATTCTCGCAGGCCTCGGCGCCATGCTGCTGTATTCCGGCAGCTTCGTCGCCACCCGGCACGCCCTGGCCGTGGGCATGGCGCCATTGGACGTCATGCTGCTGCGCTACCTCGTGGGCGGAGTGGCTTGCGCCCTGGTGTTATGGCGCATTGGCCTGGGCGGGCTGCCGCCCCGTCGGATCGCGGCGCTGACCGCATTGGGCGGCCTGCCCTATTTCGCCTTGCAGGTGCTCGGCACGGGCTGGAGCTCCGCGAGCCATGCGGCGGTGCTGAACCCCGGCGGCACCGTCATCTGCGCGACGCTGCTGGGGTGGTGGCTGCTGCGGGTGCCGCCGGGCCGAGGCGCACTCTGGGCGCTACCCCTGATGCTGGCGGGTTTGGCGCTGATCGCGGGCTTTGGCGAGCCGGCCTGGCTCGGCGACAGCCTTCTGATCGCCAGCGGCCTGCAATAGGCCTTGTACGGCAGCGCGCTGCGCGCCTGGAACGTCGGCGGCCTTCGCGCCGCGTGCATCATCGGCGCCTTCTCGCTGCCCTGGGTGCCACTGCACCTGGCGCTTTTCGGCCTAGGCGGCATTACCGCATTCCCAGCCGAGGCGGTATTCCAGGCGGTTTATCAAGGGCTTCTGGTCGGTCTCGCCGCCAACGCCCTGTATTCGCATTGTTATGCGGCCTGGGGTCCGGGACGGGCGGCGGTGTTCCCACCCCTGGTGCCCGTGCTGGGCACCATCCTGGCCGCCCTTGTCCTGGGTGAGGCACTCAGCCCCACCCAGTGGACCGGCATGGCGCTGGTGGTCGGCGGCATGCTGCTGGCCGGGCTCTGGCGCCGACCGGCCTGGTAGGCCTCAGCGGCAGACCCGCCGCTCGACCACCCGCACCCGCTGCCGACCGAAGCGGTCGACGAACCGCACCCGCCTGACCTGGGTGAAGCAGCGCGGGCCGCCGCGCCGATACTGCACCTCCTGCATCAGGCCCTCGGAGGGGATTTCCAGCCCGCCGGTCGTATAGCGATCCCGGGCGGTTGCCTGCCCGGCCATGGAGAGGCCAGCCAGAACAACAGCCAATGCGAGAGTTTTCATGCTTGTCATCTCCTTCAATGCAAGCATGACAACGCTGGAAAGCGTCAGGAGATAGCGCGCCGCGTGAAAATTTCGTGGCGCGCCGCCCGATTAAAGCCCGAACTGGCTGACGAACTTCGTGTTCAGATAGGCCTCGATCGCCTCCGAGCCGCCCTCGGTGCCGTAGCCGCTGTCTTTCACGCCGCCGAACGGCACTTCCGGCAGAGCCAGGCCCAGGTGGTTGATGGTCATCATGCCGACATCGACGCCAGCGGCCAGGGCCTGCGCAGTCTTGCCCGAGCCGGTGAAGGCATAGCTGGCCAGGCCGTAGGGCAGCCGGTTCGCCTCCGTCACCACATCGGAGAAATCCTTGAACGAGCGCATCATGGCCACCGGGCCGAACGGCTCCTCGTTCATCGCCTTCATGTCGGCGGTGGCGCCGGTCACCACCGTCGGCTCGAAGAAATAGCCCTTGTTGCCGATGCGGCTGCCGCCGGTGACCACTTCGGCGCCGTGGCTGACCGCATCGGCCAGCATGGCTTCCATTTGCGGCACCCGGCGCTCATTGGCCATTGGGCCCATGGTGGTGCCTTCGGTCAGGCCATCGCCCACCTTCAGCGCCTTGGCGTGGCCGGCAAAGCTGGCGACGAACTGGTCGTACACCTTCTCCTGCACCAGGAAGCGCGTCGGCGAGACGCAGACCTGCCCGGCATTGCGAAACTTGGCGAAGGCCAGCGTCTTGGCGGCGTGCTCCACATCCGCGTCGTCGAACACCATGGCCGGCGCGTGGCCGCCCAGCTCCATCGTCACCCGCTTCATGTGCTGACCCGCCAGCGCGCTCAGCATCTTGCCCACCGGCGTGGACCCGGTGAAGGTCACCTTGCGGATCACCGGATGGGCGATGAGGTAGCTGCTGATCTCGCTCGGCACGCCATAGACCAGGCCGATCACGTCGCCCGGCACCCCGGCATCCAGGAAGCAGCGGATCAGCTCGGCCGGGCTGGCCGGCGTCTCCTCCGGCGCCTTCACGATGATCGAGCAGCCGGCAGCCAGCGAGGCGGCCAGCTTGCGCACGATCTGGTTGATCGGGAAGTTCCAGGGGGTGAAGGCCGCGACCGGGCCGACCGGCTCCTTGATCGTCAGCTGATATACGCCCTCGGCCCGCGCCGGGATCACCTGGCCGTAGGTGCGGCGGGCCTCCTCGGCGAACCAGTCGATGGTGTCGGCGCCGCCCAGGATCTCCGCCTTAGCCTCGCCCAGCGGCTTGCCCTGCTCCATGGTCATCAGTCGCGCCACGGCATCGGCGCGGGTCCGCAGCAGGTCCGCGGCCTTGCGCAGCAGCTTGGACCGCTCGAACGCGCCGACCTTGCGCCACGCCTTGAAGCCGCGATCCGCCGCCTCCAGCGCTGCGTCCAGATCGACCTTGGTGGCATGCGCCACCGTGCCGATGACGTCCTCATTGGCGGGGTTCAGCACGTCGATGGTGCGACCCTCGGCGCCGCCGCGCCAGCTGCCTGCGATGTGCAGCAGGGTGTTGGGGTAATCGGCCATGTTGGTTCTCCCGTGTTGCGGGGAGAGTGGCCTAGCCGGGCCGCTGCCTCAAGTGCTCGCGGCCGCGATCGCCTCGATCAGGTCGGCGCCCATGAAGTCCTTGTACATGAGCCGGCGGATATCAAGTGGGACCATCTCCGGCATGGGACGCGGCTCAGCAGTCTCGCGATAATCGTAGATGATGCGCCGACGCGCACGCTCGTACAGCGCGGCCAGGTCATCGAACCGCTGGGCCATGGAAGGCTGGTACCCGTCCTGCGCTTCGCTCAGAAACACGAACAGCTCCTGCTTCCAATGCTGGACCGCAGGGTGGTCGGGGTAGGCGTGGATCTTCAGCGCGTGCAGCAAGGCCTGTTCGAGCAGCGAGCGCACCGCTCGCATTTCACTGCGACCCAACGCCTCCACCTCTTCGATCACATGCTCCCAATCCAGATCATTTACCCGCTCGCCGGCCGCGAGCCGGCGCAGCCGGCCCGCTTGCGCTTCGGACCAGGCCAGGATGTCGGTGTCGTACAGCGAGGCGCCCATGCACCGAAGATAAGTGCCGCCCGAATGGATTGCCAGCGCGGCCTTGCATGCCATGGTGGGGTATGCGCCGCCGCCACCTCCCCGCCTTTCTCGCCACCCCGGCTTTCGCCCAGTCCCGCCCGTGGCGCCTGGTCGTCCCCTTCCCGCCCGGCGGCACCATCGACGTGCTGACCCGCCTGCTCCAGCCCCGCCTGGCCGAACGCCTCGGCACCACCATCGTCATCGAGAACCGGGCCGGCGGCGGCACCATCATCGGCACCGACGCGGTGGCCAAGGCGGCGCCGGACGGCACCACCGCCCTGATGGTCGCCAACAGCTTCACCATCTCGGCCAGCCTGGCCCGCAATCCTCCCTTCGACGCGCGGCGGGAATTTACCGGCGTCGCGTCGCTCGGCTTCAATCCGCATGTGATGGTCGGCGCGCTGAACTTCCCGCCGCGCACGGTGGCCGAGGTGGTGGCCGCCGCCCGCGCCGCGCCGGGCGCCATTTCCTATGCCTCCTTCGGCAACGGCACGTCCGGCCACCTCGGCGGCGAGAGCTTCAAGCGGGCCGCTGGCATCGACCTGCAGCACATTCCCTAT
Organism: uncultured Rhodovarius sp.; assembly: GCA_964244395.1. Classification (GTDB taxonomy): domain Bacteria; phylum Pseudomonadota; class Alphaproteobacteria; order Acetobacterales; family Acetobacteraceae; genus Rhodovarius. The sequence continues at coordinate 3,012 of CAXTJY010000181.1, read as the reverse complement.
CGCGGCGCCGCCCTGGCGCTGGGCGACGTGATGGGCGGCCAGGTGCCGCTGATGTTCTCCAACCTGCCGGAAGCGCTGCCGCTGATCCGCGAGGGCCGGCTCCGCGCCATCGCCCTCTCCAATCCCGCCCGCGTGCCAACCCTGCCGGACACGCCCACTTTCGACGAGGCCGGCGTGCCCGGCGTCGTCTCCAACTCCTGGTTCGGGGTCATGATGCGGGTGGACAACCCGCCGGCTGCGCTGGATGCGATGTCGACCGCCGTCAACGCCACCCTGACCGAGCCCGCCATGGTCGAGCGCTTCACCGAGCTGGGCGTGACCCCACGGCCCATGGCCCGCGCCGCCTTCGACGCCTTCGTCCGAGAGGAGTTCGAGAGCAATGCCCGCATCATCCGCGACGCCCGCATCACCGCCGACTGAGATGCGCACGCCCACCGGCCCCATGCCGGCCCGCCCGATCGAAATACCTGGCGTTCCGCCCGAGCTGGTGGCGATGGTGGTGAATGGCGGTCTGATGCGCGGCCTGCGCGGCCACCCCCGCATGCTGGCCTCCGGCGCCGTCTTCCTGCGCGAGGTGCGCACCGCGCCGGTCTATCGGCTGTGGTCGATCAACGACCGGTTCCCGGGAATGGTGCGGGTGGGCGAGGGCGGAACCTGCATCCTCGCGGAGCTATACCAGGTGTCGCGCGAAGGATTCTGCCAGGTGGTTGAGGGCGAGGCGGACGGGCTGAGCGTCGGCCGCCTGCTGCTCGATGACGGCACCGGCCCGCTGGGCGTGCTGGGCGAGCCGCGGCTGGTCGAGGGCATGCGGGACATCACCGAATTCGGCGGCTGGCGCGCCTATATCGAGGCTCAAGGCATTCGGCAGGATTGGTGAGGGAAGCGGCATGATCACGCAATACGGCCTGCCGAAGCAACGCGCGCTGCCCGAGGCCAATTACGCGCCCTGGCTGGCCGACGCCGAATTCCAGGCGGCCTTCGCCAAGGTGGTGGACTACACCGCGGTGGACAGCTTCCGCTCCTACGAGCTGTGGCGGCTGGTGCGGCAGATGGGCAGGGTGCCGGGCGATATCCTGGAGGTCGGCGTGTGGCGCGGCGGCACCGGCGTGCTGATGGCGCTGGCCGCCGCCGCCACGCTGCCGGGCCGGACCCTGCATCTGTGCGATACCTTCCGCGGCATCGTGAAGGCCGGCGAGCACGACCCGTTCTACAAAGGCGGCGAATTCGCCGACACGTCCCTGGCATCCGTGCAGGCCCGGCTGGACGCGCAGGGCCTGACCAACGCCCGCCTGCACCAGGGCATTTTCCCGGAGGAGACCGGGGCCGCGCTGGAGGGCCATCGCTTCTGCCTCGCGCATATCGACGTCGATGTGTACGCTTCCGCGCGGGACTGCTTCCACTGGGTCTGGAGCCGCATGGCGCCGGGCGGGGTGGTGGTGTTCGACGATTACGGTTGGGTGGATTGCGCCGGGGTAATCAAACTGGTCGAGGAAGAGCTTTACGGCCGGGTCGATGGCTTGGTGCTGCACAATCTGAACGGCCACGCCATCGTGGTGAAGGCGGCAGCGGCGCGGCGGTCGTTCTGGCCGTTTAGGCGGTGATAATGTCCGCAGGCCTTGGTTCCACGAGCCAGCCCAGCAGATCATCCACTGGCACAGCCTCCCGCAAAAGCGCTTCGACGGTAAAAGCCGGGAGGTCCCGCAAGGTCGCCTTGAATGCGCCCAGCGGCGGATCGTCTCGCATCGCGACGAGAACATCGCCATAGATCGCGGGCAGGTCGGTGCGCCCTCCCATCGATGGGTCATACGATCAGGTTGTGCCAATCCACATCATTGACCCGCTCGCCATGGGCCAGGCGCCGCAGGCGTTCGGCCTGCGCCTCGGTCCAGCCGACGAAATTGATCTCATAAGCAGGGGCGCCCATGGGCCCAGGCTAGGCGATGGGGCGCCGCCGCTCAAGCGGTCGCTGCGGCCACCACCCTCCCTCCGGCCAACGTCACGGTCCTATCCATCCGCGCCGCCAGCGACGGATTATGGGTCGCGATCAGCGCTGCCACCCCCTGCTCACGCACCTGCTGCAGCAGCTCGGCGAAGACGATGTCGGCGGTACCGACATCCAGGTTGCCGGTCGGCTCGTCGGCCAACAGCACCCGCGGCCGGTTGGCCAGCGCCCGGGCGATGGCGACGCGCTGCTGTTCGCCGCCGGACAGCTTGCCGGGCCGGTGCCCCTCCCGCCCCGCCAGCCCGAACCGCCCCATCAATTCACGCGCCCGGGCTTCCGCCTCGCCTTCAGCCACCCCTCCGGCCATCTGCGGCAGGCTGATGTTTTCCAGCGCAGAGAACTCCGGAAGCAGGTGATGAAATTGATAGACGAAGCCGATGGTGGCCCTCCGGATGGCCGTGCGGGCGTCGTCGCCCAGCGTGCCCGCCGCCTGGCCGCCGATGAAAACCTCGCCGTCATCCGGCCGCTCCAGCAACCCAGCGAGGTGCAGCAGGGTGGATTTGCCAGTGCCGGACGGCGCGACGAGAGCAACGATCTCGCCCGCATTCAGCACCAGATCGGCGCCGTCCAGCACCGTCAGCTCGCCCGCCTCGGTGCGAAAGCGGCGGGCGACGGCCCGCAGTTCCAGGGCGCTATTCATTTCGAAGCATCACCACAGGGTCGGTCCGCGCCGCGCGCCAGCTGGGATATAGCGTCGCCAGCAGCGACAGCCCCAAGCCCATCAGCACCACCTGCACGACCTCGTTCGGGTCCACCACCGCCGGCAGCTGGGTCAGGAAGTAGATCTCGGCCGAGAACAGCTCGGTCCCGCTCAGCGCCTGGATGAACTGACGGATGCTTTCGATGTTCAGGCAGAAGACCAGCCCGAGCAGGAAACCGATGGTCGTGCCCATCACGCCCACGCTGGCGCCGCACAGGAGGAAAATGCGCATGACGTTGCCGCGCGTGGCGCCCATCGTCCGCAGCACCGCGATGTCCCGCCCCTTGTCCTTCACGAGCATGATGAGGGA
>CAXTJY010000180.1:5309-7455 GCA_964244395.1 uncultured Rhodovarius sp. | reverse complement strand
ATTGACCTGCATCTATGTCGATCATGGGCTGATGCGGGCGCAGGAATCGGAGCAGGTGGTGGGCACCTTCCGCGACCGGTTCAACATCAAGCTGGTGCATGTCGATGCGTCCGAGATGTTTCTGGGCGCGTTGGTGGGGGTGACGGACCCGGAGGTGAAGCGGAAGACCATTGGCCGCCTGTTCATCGAGGTGTTCGAGACGGAGCAGGCCAAGGTCGGCGGCGCGGATTTTCTGGCGCAGGGGACGCTGTACCCGGATGTGATCGAGAGCGTCTCGGCCACCGGTGGGCCTTCCGTCACCATCAAGTCGCACCACAATGTAGGCGGCCTGCCGGAGGGGATGCGGATGCGGTTGGTGGAGCCGCTGCGCGACCTCTTCAAGGACGAGGTGCGGGCGCTGGGGCGGGAGCTGGCGATGCCGGAGGAGATCGTGGGGCGGCACCCATTCCCGGGGCCGGGGCTGGCGATCCGCATTCCGGGCGAGGTGACGCGGGAGCGGGCGGATATCCTGCGCAAGGTGGACAGCATCTACCTGGAGGAGATCCGGGCGGCGGGGCTGTATGACGCGATCTGGCAGGCTTTCGCCGTGCTGCTGCCGGTGCGCACGGTGGGGGTGATGGGGGATGGGCGGACGTATGACCACGCCTGCGCGCTGCGGGCGGTGACGAGCACGGATGGGATGACGGCGGATGTTTACCCGTTCAGCATGGAGTTTCTGGCGCGGGTGGCGGGGCGGGTGGTGAATGAGGTGCGCGGGGTGAATCGGGTGACTTTTGATGTTACGAGCAAGCCGCCTGGGACTATTGAGTGGGAGTAGCATTTGTCTTCTAGAAATTTGTAATCATTGGACAACTTACCTACACAAAACTTTCTCGTCCCTAAAACTTCTTTTGCTCTTCAAAGGATTTCCGCGCAATGTTGCACAGAAAGCTACACATTTTTGTAGCTACTCCAAAACGTAGTGGCTCGGGCACCAGCGCATGGTCATCAAAAAGCAAGCATTTTTTGGCTGCGCTAGCTGGGCACCGAAACATCATTACCACACAGCGATATATCGACATTAATGATGATATGAAGGGAATTGCCGTCGAACTTATTCATAATCCTTGACTTATTCAGAATGACCCAGCTCGCCATTTATAGCGGCTCGCATAGTTTTTTTCTCCCAACTAATAGCTATTTTTGCCTTAACTAGATTTTGAAAGTCTTTTGCCTCCAACGCAATTTTTTTCCTTCCAACCTGTGGTTTTATCAGTTCGATGACTAATTTATATCTATAGTCACGCCATATTCGGAGCTGATTCTGTCCATCAGGGCTGCAGAAATAACATATGTTTCGGCCAAATTGTTCTTCGATTGAGGGAATATTTTGAAGTTCGAATAAAAATGTTCCTTCGTGTCCGCTAGTCAAAAATATTTGTTCGAATTCAGTTTTTCCATCAGAAGATCCGGCAATTCTGAATTCGGGAGGAAGCGGCACGTGCGGGCATAGATTTGGTATTATTGTATAATAAGTGTTGACGATGTCATCGGGATCTCGTGGAGTGTAGTTGGTTCGTTTGGCTGATAGAATCACGGCATTCACTCGCCCGTAATTTCTTTTCAGCTGCGAGTGTATGGTTTCATATAAATTGTCCGAAACGGAGAGAATTTTATCTCCATCGCGGTAGGGTATCTCAATATGTACAAGTCCAGCTTCTTTTTTTGGTAATTGGGAAGATGCTGTTTTAATGGCTTGCAAAATTTGTCGGTCTGGATTGAGCTCGTAAAATGGGCTGACCTCAACAGCACATGCATGTTGGTAAAATAAATTGCCTTGCTCGTCCGACACGCCATCGGCTTCGACCCAAAGGTATTCACCTTCTTTGTGGAGGTGGAGTGGGGCGGGCATTAATAAACTAGAATTACTGATAATTTCCAGATAGACAAATATCCGATTGTCAATGTTAAATTCTGAGATGTCACCCAAACTGGATCGCTCCCGTATCGCAATTAGCAATCCTGTTCCATCTTTCGCGCCTAATCTAGATTTCATTACGATACGCATTCGCCACCATCTTTCATGGCGGCGAAGGATTTTTATGATTTCAGCACTGAGCTCGTTCCAGCTATTTTTCTCCTCCATTGGAATGTCCTGGAGGCTCTT
>CAXTJY010000180.1:0-5299 GCA_964244395.1 uncultured Rhodovarius sp. | reverse complement strand
ACTCAACATAGACGTATCGACCATTAGCAGTTATTTGCAAATCAGGCGCACGCTCTGTACCCTCTGGCAGAATAATTGTCTCAAGCCCAATTGCTCGGTAGCGCTTCCAGGTTTCTGCTTCAAATAAAGATGAATAAAATTGTGATTTATTTAAAAGACGGACTAGAAGATTCGGCAAAAATCCCTCGTTTTTTGCTTGAATAACAGCCAATAACCCTTCAATCAGCGTGATACTTTGAAATCCTATTTGTAATTTTTTATCTCGTTGCGAACGCATAATTTCATTCTCCAGGTCAATCCAAAGTGAAGCAAGTGGATGCGCTCTAGCTCGTGCTCTATGATAATTTAAAAGACCTTTTTGATCTGCGAAGCTGTGATTTTTTAAAACTATATCGATAAGCTGACTGCCGATCTCCTTTTTTATAGTTGCAATCTGCTCGGCAGAATTCTCGATGTTGATTTCGATACCGTCACCCGCGTTCATTTTTCCTAATCCTAGTGGAAATTGGAAAGAGCGTAGTGCAGACGCCATTCTGCGTGATCGTTTTTTTCACCGTATGAGTATGGCTTACGCCTCAACAACACCGTTGCTTTTTTCAAACTGCTTTGCAAACTTGCCATGTACAGCCTCGTAGGTCGACGCGCGGTGTATAAGCTCCATCGCCGATTGTTTGAAGAGCGCGATAGCCTTTCAAACCGCCGGACGCTCAAGCTTACGCAAAAGTTACACCTTATTTTTCGGGGGGTTAAGTGTTTGAGTTTGCTGTGATAAAATCGCCTGTCACTATTGAGTGGGAGTGAGTGGCGCCGGACAGTCTGCCGTAGCTGAGGATAACCAGCTGGCTTGACTGAAGGACGCTTAAGTAGCAACGTATCTACATAGCTGTGCCGGAGTATGGCTGATGGCAATCACGACCCTGTCCGGCCGGGAATTCAATCAGGATGCCAGTGGCGCCAAGAGGGCTGCCAATCACGGCCCGGTCTTTATTACCGACCGGGGCAAGCCCGCACACGTGCTGCTGAGCATGGCGGAATATCAGCGGCTTGTCGGCAATGCATTGAAGATTACGGAACTGCTCGCCATGCCTGACGCGTCAGCCGTCGAGTTTAGTCCGCCTCGTGTTGCGATCCACGCTACGGTCCCCGATCTCGGCTGATGTTTCTGCTCGACACCAATGTGGTCTCAGAGTTGCGGAAGGCCGGCGCTGGCAGAGCGGACGCACAGGTGGTGGCCTGGGCGCAGGGCGTGGCGACGACGACGCTGTTCCTCTCGGCCATCACCCTTCTGGAATTGGAGCTTGGCGTCTTGCTGGTGGAACGTCGCGATGCGTCGCAAGGCGCCGCGCTGCGGGCGTGGCTGGATGGCCAGGTCGCACCCGCCTTCGAAGGGCGGATCCTGCCGGTGGATGCCGTAGTAGCCAGGCGTTGCGCCGGATTGCACGTGCCCGATCCGCGCGCCGAGCGAGACGCGCTGATCGCCGCGACGGCACTGACTCATGGCATGACGGTGGTGACCCGCAACGTGGCTGATTTCGCACCGACGGGCGTGCCGCTGATCGACCCCTGGCAATGGGAGCAGGAATGATCACCCTCCACGGCATCCCCAACTGCGACACCATGAAAAAGGCCCGCGCGTGGCTGGACGCCCATGCCATCCCCCACGCCTTCCACGACTACAAGAAGCAGGGCATCGCCGAATCGATGCTGCGCGCCTGGGTCGGTGAACTTGGCTGGCGCGCCCTGCTCAACACCGCCGGCACCACCTTTCGGAAGCTGCCCGAGGCTCAGCGCGAAAGCCTTGCCGAGGGTCGCGCCATCGCCCTCATGCTCGGGCAGCCCTCCATGATTCGGCGCCCGGTGCTCGATCTCGGCCCCCACCGCCTCGTCGGCTTCTCGCCCGAAACCTACGCCGCAGCGCTACTATGAGGCTGGGCAGCCATCGGAGCCCGCCATGCCAAACCACACATGGTCCCAGGACGTCACCGAGCATTCGGATGCGCTCGATTGAGAGGAAGGCGTCTTCAAGCCGGATGATCCGCATCAGATCGCGGCTTCACTCAAACGCTCCGCCTACAGCGTCCAGCCGCCGTCGATCACGATGGCCTGACCGGTGACGAAGGCGCTCTCGTCCGTCGCCAGGTAGACCACCAGCGCCGCCAGCTCCTCCGCCGTGGCCAGCCGGCCCATCGCCTGGCGGGCGATAAAGGCAGCGCGCGAGGCCTCGAAGCCGCCCGCCGCATCGGCGTTCGCCGCGATGCGGTCGTGCAGGCTGGGCGTGTCCACCGTGCCCGGCGCCAGGCAGTTGCAGCGCACGCCCTGGGCCACGACATCCGCCGCCACCGCCCGCGTCATGCCAATGACGGCGGCCTTTGTGGTGCCATAGACGAAGCGGTTGGGCGCGCCTTTGATCGACCCCGCCGCGCTGGCCATGTTGATGATGGAACCGCGCTTGCGCTCCAGCATGCCCGGCAGCGCGGCCTGCAGCACCTTCCACATCGAACGGACGTTCAACGCGAAGGCGAAGTCCCATTCCGCGTCGGTGCAGGTCAGCGCGGTGTTCTGGTGGACGAAGCCGGCGCAGTTGAACAGCACGTCCAGCGGGCCGGCCGCCGCCACGGCGCGGGTCACCGCCGCATCGTCCAGCACGTCCAGCGCGTGGGTCTCCAGCCCGGCGGCCGCCAAAGCCTCCAGCTTGTCCGCATCGCGGTCCGTCGCCACCACGCTGGCGCCCTCGGCGGCCATGGCGAGCGCCGAGGCGCGCCCCATGCCCTGCCCCGCGGCGGTGACGAAGATGCGCTTGCCTGCCAGCCGTCCGGCCATGTCACGTCACTCCATCAGGTAGGGGGAATTTGTCGAGATAGGGCTGGTATTCCGGCTCCACATCCACCTCGAACGACGCGAGCAGCCGCACCACGGCGCAGTAGAACGACATGGTCATCACCAGATCGACCATGCGCGGTTCGTCCAGCACGGCGGCCAGGGCGGCGTAGGTCTCGGCCCTCACGCCCGGGCCGGCGACGGTTTCGCGCGCGGCGCGCAGCACCAGCCGGGTGGTTTCGTCCAGCGTTGTGGTCTCGCCGGCGGTTTCGGCGATCAAGGCACGAATGTCGTCGTCGGTGACGCCGAATTCGGTGCCGATCTTGATGTGGTGCGACCATTCGTAGGGCGCCCGGGCCATCCAGCCGACTTGCAGGATGGCGAGTTCCCGCAATCGGGCGTCCAGCACTGTGCCGAAGCGGATGTAGTAACCGAGGCCGGAAAAAGCGCGCTGGGCGGCGGGGTTGTTGGACAGCGTGCGATACAGCGCGATGTCGCGCTTCAATAGGTCCTGATCCTCAGCGGGCAGGTCTGCCCGTGTGCGTTGGCGAATGCGTGCCATGTTTCCCCCGTTGGGTCGCAGGCTGGCACCGGCGCGCCGCGAGGGCAATCACTGCGGAGGGACACGACAATGGCTCCGCCATTGCGGGGGGGCACGACAATGGCTCCGCCATTGCGTGGGGATCAGCGCGGCGCCAGCACGATCACCGCGGCGCCGGCCAGGCACAGGGCGGCGCCGGCCAGGTCCCAGCCATCGGGGCGGACGCGCTCGACCAGCCACATCCAGCCCAGCGACGCCACGATGTACACGCCGCCATAGGCCGCGAAGGCCCGGCCGGCCTGGGCCGCGGGCGCCAGGGCCAACACGGCGGCGAAGCCCAGCAGCGCCGCCACGCCCAGCACCAGCCAGGCCGGGGAGGCGCCGCGCCACCAGGCCCAGAAGGCGTAGCAGCCGCCGATCTCCAGCAGCGCGGCCAGCGGAAAGACCCAGCTCATGCGGCGCCTCGCGGGGGGTTGGCAGGCCGCGGGCGCGCCAGCGCCGCCATTGAAATTGCCAGCCAGCTCATGCGGCCATGCTGCGCAGGCCGTGGCCGCGCGTCCAGCGCCGTGCCAGGGTGGCGCCATGCGCCGCCTGATCGCACTCATTCTCTGCCTCGCCGGCCTCGCCGCCGCCGAGGAGCCGCCGCTGCTGATCGGCGGCATGGGCAGCTTCCATGTCGGCGGGCGGGAGGCGACGGTGCAGGGCCGCCCGGTGCGCGAGGTGGTGCTGGTGCCCGGTGCCAGGCCGGCCCGCATCGACCCCAACGGCCTCTACCGCGTCGAGGGGATGTACGCGCAGTACCACCACCCCGTCCGCCGCCAGGGCGCCGTGCCGCTGCTGCTGTGGCATGGCGGCGGCATGACCGGGGTGACTTGGGAGACGACGCCGGATGGCCGCGAAGGCTGGCAGCAATATTTCCTGCGCCGCGGTTGGAGCGTCTATGTCAGCGACGCGGTGGAGCGCGGCCGCGCCGGCTGGGCGATGACGCCGGAGATCTTCGCCGGCGACCCCATTTTCCTGACGATGGCCGATCCGTGGGAGCGCTTTCGCATCGGGCCCGGCCCCGGCAGTTTCCGCACCCGCGCGGTGATCCCGGGCAGCCAGTTCCCGGCCGAGGCCTATGACCAGTTCGCGGCGCAGCTGGTGCCGCGCTGGACGACGACGGATGCGGCGCAGACCGCAGCCTACCAGGCGCTGCTGGCGCGCACCGGACCTGCCGTGGTGGTGGCGCATGCGCAGGGGGCGCTGTTCGCCTTCCGCGCGGCGCAGGCGCGGCCGGAGGTGGTGCGCGCGCTGGTGCTGATCGAGCCCAGCGGGTTCGGCGATTCCGCTCCGGCTGCGCTGGCGCGGCTGCGCGATATTCCCATCCTGGCGGTGTATGGCGATTTCATCGAGCAGGATGCGCGCTGGGTCGCCATCCGGCAGCGGGGCCTGGATTTCTACATCGCGGCGCGGGCGGCCGGGGCGCAGGTGGAGGTGCTGGACCTGCCGACGCAGGGCATCCGCGGCAACGGGCACCTGATGATGATGGAGCGGAACAACCGCGAGGTGGCGGCGAAGGTGCAGGAGTGGCTGGCGGCGCGGGGGCTGTGGCAGCCCTGAGGCTACCGCGCCGCCTCCAGCCGGGCGACGTTGCGCCTTGCCTCGGCCTGCCCGTCGAAGCGCATCGCGGCGGCTTCGCGGAACGCCGCCAGCGCCGCCGCCGCATCCGCCGGCCGGCCGAGCTGTCCCGCCTCCATCGCGCGGCCCAGCTGCACCAGGCCCCAGCCATTGCCGTAATGGACGGCCAGACGCAGCCAGCGTTCCGCTTCCGCCGGCTCAGCCGGGCCGCCGCGCCCCTCGGCCAGAAAGCGGCCGTAATGGCTCATGCCGAACTGGGTGTAGCGCTCGGCCGAGCGGCGGAAATGCGCCCGTGCCGCCGGCAGGTCGCCTTCGATCTCG
>CAXTJY010000179.1:0-7496 GCA_964244395.1 uncultured Rhodovarius sp. | reverse complement strand
GCGGCCCGGCAGGCTCCAGCCGCCGCAACGCCGCCAGCATCCCCGGGCTGTCCCACGCCGCGTCGCCCTCCAGCCGCGCCGCCTCCTCGCCGCGGCGGTTGACGATGATGGTGGTGGGCAGGCCGCGCGCCCCCAGCGCCCGCGCCGCCACGCCCCGCGGGTCCAGCAGCACCGGCAGATGGGTCACCCCCGCCCGCTCATAAAAGCCACGCACCTGCGCCGCCCCGCCCCGATCCGACGACAACGGCAGCACTACAAATCCCTCGTCCCGCAACAGCGCCTGGATGCGGTCCAGCGCCGGCATCTCCGCCACGCAGGGCGGGCACCAGGTGGCCCACAGATTGATCAGCAGCGCCCGCCCCTTGAAGTCGTCCAGCGTCCACGCCGCCCCGTCCGCGTCCTCGAAGGTCAGCGGCGGCATCGGCACCACGCCCTCGCGCAGCTTCTCCGGCCCATGCGCTGCCCGCGCTGGACGGCCCGCGCCCGCCAGCCCTAGAAACCCAGCCAGCGCCCAGCGGCGTGTGCCCAGAAGGTTCGTCATCCCTTGTCCATACCCAATTCAGCCGAAGCCGGAAACCAGATGTGGGGCGGCCGCTACGCCCAAGGCCCCTCCGCCATCATGGCGGAGATCAACGCCTCCATCGGCTTCGACCGCAAGATGTGGCGGCAGGACATCCGCGGCAGCCTGGCCCACGCCGCCATGCTGGCCCATGTGGGCATCATCGGCGCCGAGGACGAGGCGGCGATCCGGCGGGGTCTGGAGCAGATCGGCCAGGAGATCGAGGCCGGCCACTTCCCCTTCGACACCACGCTGGAAGACATCCACCTCAACATCGAGGCCCGCCTGACCGAGCGCATCGGCGAGGCCGGCAAGCGCCTGCACACCGGGCGCAGCCGCAACGACCAGGTCGCCACCGACTTCCGCCTGTGGGTGCGCGACGCCATGGACGGCCTGGCAGGCCAGATCGAGGATTGCATGCGCGCGTTCCTCGGCGTGGCCGCCGAACACACCGGCACCCTGATGCCCGGCTTCACCCACATGCAGCCGGCGCAACCCACCACGCTGGGCCACCACATGCTGGCTTACGTCGAGATGCTGAGCCGCGACCACGGCCGCATGAAGGACGCCCGCGCCCGCCTCAACGAATGCCCGCTGGGTGCGGCCGCCCTATGCGGCACCGGCTTCCCCATCGACCGCCACGCCACCGCCGCGGCACTCGGCTTCGACGCACCCACCCGCAACAGCCTGGACAGCGTCGCCAGCCGCGATTTCGCGTTGGAATTCCTGTCCACCTGCGCCATCTGCGCCACCCACCTCTCCCGCTTCGCCGAGGAGCTGACGATCTGGACCAACCCGAGCTTCGGCTTCGTCAAGCTGGGCGACGGCATGACCACCGGCAGCTCCATCATGCCGCAGAAGCGCAACCCGGACGCCGCCGAGCTGGTGCGCGGCAAGACCGGGCGGATCAACGGCGCCCTGGTCGGGTTGCTTACGGTGATGAAGGGCCTGGCGCTGACCTATGCCAAGGACATGCAGGAGGACAAGGAAGGCGTCTTCGACGCCGCCGAGGCGCTGACCCTGTGCCTGGCCGCAACCGCCGCCATGCTGCGCGACCTCAAGCCCGACCTCGCCCGCATGGCCGCCGCCGCCGGCGCCGGTTTCTCCACCGCGACCGACCTGGCCGACTGGCTGGTGCGGGAACTGAAGATGCCGTTCCGCGACGCCCACCACGTCACCGGGCGCATCGTCGCCAAGGCGGAAGCCATGGGCGTCGAACTCTCCGGCCTGACGCTGAGCGAAATGCAGGAGATAGAGCCCCGCATCGCCGCCGGCGTGTTCGGCGTGCTGTCGCCTGCCTCCAGCGCCGCGTCCCGCACCAGCTACGGTGGCACCGCGCCGTCCAACGTGGCCAAGATGGTGAAATACTGGCAGGAGAAGTTGGCATGAAAGTCGTCGCAGCGTTTCTGGCGCTGACGCTGCTCGCCGCCTGCGGGCGCGTCGGCCCGCCCCGGCCGCCCGGACCAGCGGACCAGGTAACCTATCCGCGGCTTTATCCGTCGCGTTGACTTAAAACCCTTGCAGGATAAGTCGCGTTGCTGCGCGGCGACATGCTTCGGCCTGAGATTGGTTGCCGGGCTCAGTACAATGCGTTTGATACCAAGCTCGATACCGAGCCCTTACCCGGGCGGCACAGCGTTCCAAAGCGTGCTGGGCGACCACGGTCACTGACCGGTTGTACTGCGGAAGATGGGCCTGGTCGGGAAGAGGTTCCCCTCGCCATGGACTTTCCGTTCGAGACGAGGCCAAGGCAAGAACGCGTATACCGGCGGCGCTGAAACCAAACCTGATCATCGCGTCGCGAACGGCTTCGGCCCGCTGAAGGCCTAAACGCCCAGAGTCGCCTTCCCGCCGATCAGTCCCTCCAATCACCAGAAATGGACCCTCCAATCCGTCGCTCATATCGCGAAGGCTGCGGAGAGCGAATGCGATGTCCCCCCTTAACTGTGCGGAACGCGGTTCGAAAATGGCAGCGATGCGCTCCTCGCCAAAGTAGCAAGCGTCCACAGGTATTGGGGGGAGTTCTGTTTGGGCCCAAGAATGGAGGGACTGATGCAACGTCAGGATTGCGATCAGAAAAATCATCCTCGGACGAAGCCTGGATCGCATGCACGTCCCCATTTAAGACCGCCACATCTATCCAGTGGAGTTGACGCGATGATAAGCGCCGCCGGCCAAAGCCTACAATTGCCTCGGCGAGGTTTGTGGGTGGCTTCCGCTGCCCTCGTGGGGCCCGCCCTCGCCCAGGAAGTTTGGCCTACCCGCGACCTCCGCCTCATCGTCCCCTTCCCGCCCGGCGGCACCACCGACGTCGTCGCCCGCCTCCTCGCCGCCGAGATCGGCCGCCGCATCGGCCGTACCATGGTGGTGGACAACATCGCCGGCGCCGGCTCCTTGGTCGGCGCCCAGCGCTTCGTGCGCGAAGGCAACGATCACACTCTCTTCCTCAGCCAGATCGCCACCAACGCCATCGTCCCCGCCCTGCAGCGCAACCCGGGCTTCGACCCGGAGCGCGACTTCCGGCCCATCACCCTCGCCGTCACCGTCCCCAACGTCATGATGGGCAACCTGGGCCGCACCGGCACCCGCGACGTGCGTGACTATTTCCGCGCCGTCCGCACCGACCGGCCCGGCCGTCCCTTCGGCAGCGCCGGCAACGGCACCTCCACCCACCTGACCGGCGAACTGGTCAGCCAGCTCGCCGGGCTGCGCATGCAGCACATCCCGTTCCGCGGCGCCGCGCCGGCCATGACCGCGCTGATCGCCGGCGACACCGATATCCTGTTCGACAACCTGCCCACCGCCCTGCCGCAGATTCAGGCCGGCACCGTCACCGCCATGGCCGTCACCTCCGCCCGCCGCCTAGCCGAACTGCCCAACGTGCCGTCCCTCTCCGAACTAGGCGCCGAGTTCGGCCTTGAAGGCTGGGAGGCGGAGGCCTGGTTCGGCCTCTCCGCCCACCCCTCCATCGCCGATGCCAACCACGCCCGCCTCGTCGCCGCAGCCGCGGGAGCGCTGGCCGACCCAGCCATCCGCGCCCTGCTCGCAGCCCGCGGCACCACCCCTGCGGGCGGCGGCCCCGTCCCCTACGCCGCCCTCATCCGCGCCGAGCGCGAGCGCTGGGGCAGGCTGGTGCGCGAAGGCGGCATCCAGGCGGATTGAAAGCGGGTATAGGCAGCGAATGTCCCGCAAGCCCATCCTCAGGAACGGCGCCCTCCACGCCGACCTCTGCATCATCGGCGCCGGCTCCGGTGGCCTGTCCGTCGCCGCCGGCGCCGCGCAGATGGGCGCATCGGTGGTGCTGATCGAGCGCCACCTGATGGGCGGCGACTGCCTCAACACCGGCTGCGTCCCCAGCAAGGCGCTGCTGGCCGCGGCCCACGCCGCGCAGGCGCATCGCGACTCCGCCCGTTTCGGCATCGCGGCGTTCGAGCCGCAGGTCGATTTCGCCGCCGTCATGGCGCATGTCCAAGGCACCATCGCCGCCATCGCCCCGCATGACAGCGTGGCCCGGTTCGAGGGGCTGGGCTGCACGGTCATCCAGGCGAGCGCCCGCTTCACCGGCGAGCGGGAGCTGGAAGCCGGCGGCCAGCGCATCGCCGCCCGCCGCTTCGTCATCGCCACCGGCTCCCGCGCCGCAGCCCCGCCCATCCCCGGCCTTAGCGAGACGCCTTATCTCACCAACGAAACGCTGTTTGACCTGACCGAATTGCCCACCCACCTCGCCATCATCGGCGGCGGCCCCATCGGCCTCGAAATGGCCCAGGCCTTCCGCCGCCTGGGCAGCCAGGTGACGGTGCTGGAACGTGCCACCATCCTGCCGAAGGACGAGCCCGAGGCCGTCGCCATCGTTCGCGCCCGTCTGGTCGCCGAGGGCATCCGCCTGCTCGAAAGCGCCGCCATCACCCGCGTCGACCCCGGCGTCATCACCCTGGCGGCCGAAACCATCCACCCCAGCCACATCCTCGTCGCCGCCGGCCGCGAGCCGGTGCTGGACGGGCTGGACCTCGAAGCCGGCAAGGTCGCCCACACACCGAAGGGCATCACCGTCGACGCCGGCCTGCGCAGTTCCAACCCCCACATCTTCGCCATCGGCGACTGCGCCGGCGGCCCGCAATTCACCCATATCGCCGGCGCCCATGCCGGCATCGTCATCCGCCGCGCCCTGTTCGGCCTGCCGGCGGGGACCGACTACACGGCCCTCCCCTGGGTCACCTACACCGACCCGGAGCTGGCCCATGCCGGGAAGACCGAGGCCGAGGTGCCGGGCTGCAAGACGCTGATCCAGCCGCTGGAGGACAACGACCGTGCCCGCGCCGAAGGTGTGACCGAAGGCATGATCAAGCTCGTCCTCAGCTCGAAGGGCGTCATCCTGGGCGCCACCATCGTCGCCCCCGGCGCCGGCGAGATGATTGGCCTGTGGGCGCTGGCCATCCAGAAAAAGATGAAGGTGGGCAGCATCGCCGCCCTCACCTTCCCCTACCCCACCCTGTCCGAGGTTGGCCGCCGCGCCGCCGGCGCCTGGTTCACCCCCACCATCTTCGGCCCACGCATTCGCTTCCTGGTCGGCCTGACCCAGCGTTTCCTGCCATGAGTAGACGAGCCGGGATCCCGCTAGGGCCCAACCGGCGCTACCTGGCATGAGCAAGCGCATCTGGATCGGTGTCGCGATCGTCGCCATCATCCTGGCCATCCGCTTCACCGGCGTGGCCGATGTGCTGTCGCTGGACACGCTGGCCCGCCACCGGGCCAGCCTCACCGGCTGGGTCGCCGCAAACCCCTGGCTGTCGGCGTTGGCCTATGTCGGCATCTACAGCGCCGCCGCCGCCTTCGCCCTGCCCGGCGCGGTGGTGCTGACCCTGGCCGGCGGCTTCCTGTTCGGCGCGGTGCTGGGCACGGTGCTGACGGTGGTGGGTGCCACGCTGGGCGCCACCTTGCTCTTCCTTCTCGCCAGCCGCGTCTTAGGCGCTGACGCCCTGCGCAAACTGGGGCCGCGCGCCGAGGCCCTGGCCCGCGGAATCCAGGCCAATGCCTGGTCCTACCTGCTGGTGCTGCGGCTGGTGCCGCTATTCCCCTTCTTCCTGGTCAATCTTGTGCCGGCCTTCGTCGGCGTCCGACTGCCCATCTTCGTCAGCACGACGCTGGTCGGCATCATCCCCGGCACCGCCGTCTTCTCGCTGAGTGGCGCAGGCATCGGCCGGGTATTGGACGCCGGCGGCACCCCAAGCCTCAGCGGCATCCTGACGCCGGAGATCATCGCCGCGCTATGCGGCCTGGCCGCGCTGGCCCTGCTGGCCATTCCGTTGCGGAAGCGCTTCGCCGCATAGCGGATGGACATGCGTCGCCAGCGGCCCCGCCGCCCGATCCCATGCCCCTTCGCCGCCTACCCGTGCCGCTGCCCGGCCGACCCCATGCCGCCCAGCCGCGCAAAGATACGAACTGCAACGCCCGGCCCCACCGCAACACAGCGCAACTCTGCCTACCGATTTCCGCTGAGCAACGCCACCCGCCTGCCCTATTGTAACAGCCATGGACACCAACCCGCACATCCTCGTCGTCGATGACGACCGCGAAATCCGCGAACTGCTCAGCCGCTTCCTGGAAAAGCAGGGCATGCGGGTCAGCGCCGCGCGTGACGCGCGTGAGGCCCGCCGGCTGTGGCCCCTCGGCCGCTATCACATCGTGGTGCTGGACCTGATGATGCCCGGCGAGTCCGGCCTCGACTTCGCCCGCTGGCTGCGCGGCAATTCAAACGTCCCCATCCTGATGTTGACCGCGATGGCGGAGGAGACCGACCGCATCGTCGGCCTCGAACTCGGCGCCGACGATTACGTCCAAAAGCCCTTCAACCCGCGCGAACTGCTCGCCCGCATCCGCGCCGTCCTCCGCCGCGCCAGCGGCGAGGGCCAGGCCATCGAGGCCGATGCCAGGCCCATCCAGTTCGCCGGCTGGACGTTGGAGCCCAGCCGCCGCCGCCTGCTCAACCCGGACGGCGCCGAAGTGCTGCTGACTGGCGGCGAATACGAACTGCTGGCCGCCCTGGTCGAACGCCCCAACCGCATCCTCACCCGCGATATGCTGATGGACCTGCTGCGCGGCCGCCAGGCCGGCCCGTTCGACCGCGCCATCGACGTCGCCGTCAGCCGGCTGCGCCGCAAGCTGGAGGATGACGGCCGCAATCCCAACCTGATCAAAACGGTGCGCGGCGGCGGCTACGTGCTGTCCACCGCGGTAGAGCGCGCATGAGGATCTGGCCGTGCAGCCTGGCCGCCCGCACGGCGCTGCTGCTGGTGCTCGGCCTCATCCTGGTGCAGGGCGCCGGTCTGACCATCCACGCGCTCGACCGGGTGGAGCTGCAATCCTTCATTCAGACGCGGGAGATCATGGGCCGGGGGTTCCTGCTGTGGCGCAACCTGGTCGCCCTGCCGTCGGAGCGTCGCGCCGCGGTGCTGGCAGATGTGGAGCTGCCGGCTGGCCTGGCCGCATCCTATGACTCCCTGCCCGCGGTGGTGCCGGACATGCCGCCGGTGGCGGAGGACCTGGTGCGTCGCTTCCGGTTGGACGCCCCGCCACCGCCCTTCGGCCCGCCCGGCCGCTTCCGCCCCCGCGAAGTCCTGCTCGGCGGTCTGCCGCCTGCAGGCTTCGTCATGTCGATGCGCTTCGCCGACGGCGGCTGGCTGAACCTGCGCGTCGAACCTCCGCCGCCGCGCCCCTGGCACAGCGAGAACTTCCTGTGGGCCTTCATCGCCATGAGCTGCTGTGCCGTGGCGCTCATCCTGTGGGGCGTGCGCCGGATGATCCGTCCGGTGGCCGATCTGGCGGCAGCCGCCGACGCGCTGGGCCGCAATGTCAACGCGCCCCCACTGCCGGAAGACGGGCCGACCGAGACGGCGACGGCGGCGCGCGCCTTCAACACCATGGCCAGCCGTATCCGCTG
>CAXTJY010000178.1:0-7515 GCA_964244395.1 uncultured Rhodovarius sp. | reverse complement strand
CGAACGGCTCGGTCAACGTGGTCATCTCGGTCACCGACGCGCAGAGCAACGTCACCCAATTCACTCGCCCCATCACGATCACCGACGTGGCCGAAGCACCGGACGGGTTGGTGCTGAGCGCCAACACCGTTGCCGAGAATTCGGCCAACGGGACCGTCGTTGCCACGCTCACGGGCAGTGACCCGGAAGGTGGACTGCTGACCTACGCGATGGTCTCGGGCGCGGGCTTCAGCGTCGTCGGCAACGAGCTCCGAGTCAGTGGCCCGCTCGATCATGAGGCGAACGGCTCGGTCAACGTCGTCATTTCGGTGACCGATGCGCAAAGCAACGTCACCCAATTCACCCGCGCCATCACTGTCACCGATGTGGCCGAGGCACCTGATGGGCTCGTGCTCAGCGCCAACACAGTCGCCGAGAATTCCCCCAACGGCACTGTCGTGGCCACGCTGACCGGCAGCGATCCCGAAGGCGGTTTGTTGACTTACGCGCTGGTCTCAGGTGCGGGCTTCAGCGTCGTCGGGAACGAGCTCCGAATCAGTGGCCCGCTCGATCATGAGGCGAATGGCTCGGTCAATGTCGTCATTTCGGTGACCGATGCGCAAAGCAACGTCACGCAATTCACCCGGGCAATCACTGTCACCGATGTCGCCGAGGCGCCGGATGGGTTGACACTCAGCGCCAACACCGTCGCTGAAAACTCCGCCAACGGCACGGTGGTCGCCAACTTGACGGGCAGCGACCCCGAAGGTGGTTTGTTGACTTATGCACTGGTCTCGGGCGCCGGATTCAGCGTCGTCGGCAGCCAGCTTCGCGTCAGTGGCCCGCTGGACCATGAGGCGAACGGCTCGGTCAATGCCGTCATCTCGGTGACGGACGCGCAAAGCCATGTCACCCAGTTCACCCGCACCATCACCATCGGCGACGTGC
This sequence comes from uncultured Rhodovarius sp., assembly GCA_964244395.1. GTDB lineage: Bacteria > Pseudomonadota > Alphaproteobacteria > Acetobacterales > Acetobacteraceae > Rhodovarius. The sequence goes on along the minus strand of CAXTJY010000178.1, from coordinate 6,588 downwards.
CGGAACTGCCCGATGGCCTGGTGCTGAGCGCCAACACGGTCGCGGAAAATTCGGCGAACGGCACGGTGGTCGCATCTATGACGGGCAGTGACCCGGATGGCGGGCCGCTCACCTACGCGTTGGTCTCCGGCGCCGGCTTCTCCGTCATCGGCAACCAGCTTCGCGTCAGCGGCCCGCTGGACCATGAGGCAAACGGCTCCGTCAACGTCGTCATCTCGGTCACCGATGCGCAGAGCAACCTCAGCCAGTTTACCCGCGCCATCACCATCACCGACGTGGCCGAGGCACCCGACGGGCTCGTGCTCAGCGGCAATACGGTGGCCGAGAATTCGGCCAACGGCACCGTGGTCGCGACACTAAGCGGCAGCGATCCGGAAGGCGGAGCATTGGCCTATGCCCTGGTTTCCGGCGCCGGTTTCTCCGTCGTCGGCAGCGAACTTCGCGTCAGCGGCCCGCTGGACCATGAGGCGAACGGCTCCGTCAACGTCGTCATCTCGGTCACCGACTCGCAGAGCCACGTCAGCCAGTTCACCCGCGCCATCACCATAGGCGACGTGGCCGAAGCGCCGAACGGACTGTCACTCAGCGCGAGCACCGTGGCTGAAAACGCCGCGAACGGCACCGTCGTGGCCACGCTCGACGGCAGCGACCCGGATGGCGGGCTGCTGACCTACGCGCTGGTTTCCGGCACGGGCTTCAGCGTTGTCGGCAATCAGCTCCGCGCCAGCGGGCCGCTCGATCACGAGGCGGCCGCCAGCGTCGATCTCGTGCTGAGCGTGACCGATGCGCAAAGCCACACCACCGAGTTCACGCGCAGCATCGCCGTCAGCGACGTCAACGAAGCGCCCATCCTGCTGCCCTTCGCCAACGTCACCACGACTTCGATCGGCGAGAACGCGAACGCCGGGCGCGAGGTGGCGCGCGTCACCATCACCGATCCGGACATGGGCGACAGCGTCGCCCTCTCGCTGATCGGCGCCGATGCGGGGCTGTTCGTGCTGGACGGCACCCGGGTGCGGCTGGCGAATGGCGTCACGCTCAGCCACGACACCGCACCAACGCTGACCTTCAGCGTGCGCGCCACCGACAACGGTTCACTGCATGCCGACCAGGCCTTCACCGTGAATGTGGAAGGCGTGGTCAGCCAGGCCACCAGCCTCCAGGCGGTGCTTGGCGGCGGCAACGGCACCACGGTGGGCCTCACCATCGCGTTGGGCGATGAGGGGCCGGTGCTTCGGCTTGGCGGCAGCGCCATCGTGCTGTCGGGGCAGGAGACCCTGGCCACGGCGGACGGCCAGCTCAGCTTCGGCGCCGGGACCGATCTGGCCCAGGTGGAGCGCGTGTATCTGGGGCTGACCGGCCGTGCCGCATCCGGCACCGACCGCATGAACGCCGCTGATGCGCTGGAGCATGGAACGACTGCCGATCTCGCGGCCGCGTTGCTGCATGGCACCGAATTCACTGCCTATGTTCAAGCGCACAGCGCAGCGCAGGGTGTCGACGGGCTCGGCAATGCCGACTTCGCCGAACTGATCTACAACCGTACGCTTGGGCGTGCGTCGGACGCGCCGGGGCTGCAGTACTGGACCGGGCTGCTGGATCAGGGCCTGGCATCCCGCGGCGATGTCGCCGCCCTCTTCGCGGTGAGTACGGAGGCGCAAAGCACCTATGCCGGGCAGACCCGCGCGCTGTGGGCGGTGGACGCCCAGGCCTACCAGGTGCGCAACCTGTATGACGTGGCGCTGAACCGGGAGCCGGATGCCGGCGGGCTGGCCTTCTGGCGCGGCGTACTGGAACAGGGCGCGTCGATGGGGACGGTGGCCGAATTCATCGTGTCCTCGTCCGAGTTTCAGTCGCAGATCAACGGCATGACGACCGGACAGGTGGTGGAGATGTTCTACCAGAATGGGCTGGAACGCGCCTCCGAGACCGCTGGTCATGCCTTCTGGACGCACGAGATCGATGCCGGGCTGGCCAGCATGGCCGATGTGCTGATGGGCTTCGCGCAGAGCGTCGAGCAGGACGGCCAGCTTGCCAGCTACCGCAACGGGTCGGACATCTTCGTGTAGCGGGGCTTTCAGGCCCGTCGCGTTCTTCTATTCTGGACTTAACAAGGTCCAGGAATCATGACGGAAGACGCGACGACGCCCATCCTGACGCGCGACGGGTCCATCGCCACGCTGCGGCTGAACCGGCCGCGGCACCTCAACCGGATCGAGCCGCCGGACCTGGCGGCGCTCGCCGCGGCTCTGGCCGAGGTGGAGGAGGACCCGGCGTTGCGGGTGCTGATCTTCACCGGCACCGGCCGCGCCTTCTCGGCCGGGTACCATCTGGGCGACCTGGCAGCCCGGCCGGAGGCGGCGGTGACCACCGGCGGGCCGCAGCTCAGCTTCGAGGACGTGGCCTTGCGGCTGGAGAACCTGCGGCTGCCGGTGATCTGCCGGCTGAATGGCGGCGTCTATGGCGGCAGCACCGACCTGGCGCTGTGCTGCGACTTCCGCATCGGGGTGGACAGCATGGAGATGTTCATGCCGGCGGCGCGGCTGGGTATCCACTACTACCCCTCCGGCATGGTGCGTTACGCCTCCCGGCTCGGCCTGAATGCCGCCAAGCGGCTGTTCCTGACGGCGGAGAAGCTGGCCGCGCCGGAACTGCTGGCGATCGGCTACCTGACGCAGATGGTGCCCGCCGGTGCACTGGACGAGACGGTGGAGGGGTTGGCGCAACTGCTGGCGGCCATGGCACCACTGGCGGTTCAGGGAATGAAGCGGGCCCTGAACGAGATTGCCCGCGGCGAATTCGACGCCGCCGGCTGCGCCGCTCGGGCAAAGGCCAGCCAGGCGAGCGAGGATGTGAAGGAGGGCCTGGCGGCGTTCCGCGAGAAGCGAGCCGCGGTATTTCAGGGGCGGTAACTCAGCGAGGCGCCGATCAAACGCGTTTGCGCGCTCGCTTGCGGGTGGGGCTGTCGCTCGGGTAGGCCAGCGCGCTGGCGGTCAGCCGCAAGTTCACCAGCATCTTCGCCATCTCGATGGCGCAGCGATACCCCTCCAGCACCGGCACGTCCCACCCCAGCGCCGCCAGCCTTGCTTGCAGCGGCTCGCGCAGCCAGAAGGCGGCGGAGCAGCCGATGATCAGTACCTCCGCGCCATCCTCCTCGATGCTGGCCATCGCCGCCTCTACGGCCGCCTCCAGCATGCCCGATGTTTCGCCGCGCTCGTGCTTCTCCTTCTCGGCCTGCACCGATCGCGGCTGGTCGTACGGCGGACGGGGCAGCGGGTAGTCGATGTTGCGGATCGAGGCACAGCGCGGTTCCATTCGATACTGCACCACCAGGTCGGCCATGCGCAGATTATGCGCTTCAGAAATGTCGATGATGGAAAAGCGGCTGCCCAGCATGGCCGCGACATGCATCTGCGCATGCGCGTTGCTGGTCACCGGAATGCCGTGCCGCACCGCGATTTCGGTGGCCTCGGCGAAGCCCGGGTCGCCGCCGCCCAGTAGCACGATGCCGTCGTATTTCCCGCTCTCGCAGGCTTCGCGCACGATGGGCAGCCGGTTGAGCCCGACCGACATGAACTCTTCGCGCTTTTCCACCGGCCAGTCGCCATGGGTGGCTGGCGCGCCTGGGTGCAGCTCCCACGCCACATCAGCCAGCAGGTGCTGGAGGGAGGCGTAGTTCATCAGCACTTCCTCCTTCGTGCCGGTGAAGCGGCGGACGTGGTAGCGCGCCGTCTCGGGCAGGCTGAAGGCGTGGATGAGAAGCAGGCGGGGCTTGGTCATGCGGTCTCGTCTATCCAGGGATGGGCACGGATGCGACACCGCAACCGCAGGCCGCGAGACGCCGGCGAAGACGTCACGCGCTTGCCGGGCCTCGGTCGCCCGGTCATGCTCCCGACGTTACCGACCCATCGGCGGGCGCGGAAGCCGCAGGCGCCGTCTAGGAGATTTCCCCGCCATGCCACGGCACATTGCCTGCCTGTCGTTCGACTTCGACACCTGGTCCGGCTTTGCCTCGCGAGGGCTACTGACGCCCACGCCGATCTCCCGCGGCGAATTCGGGGTGATCGGCGCCGGGCGCATCCTCGACCTGCTGAAGTCGCGCGGCATCAAGGCGAGCTGGTACATCCCTGGCATTGTCATCGAAACCTACCCGGAGGCCTGCGCCCGTGTGGTGCGCGAGGGCCATGAGGTCGGCCACCACGGCTGGAGCCATGTGCAGCCCGCCCTGCTGCCGCCGGCGCAGGAGGCCGACGAATTCGGCCGCGCCATCGACAGCATCAAACGCCTGACCGGCGCCATCCCCACCGGCTACCGCTCACCGGCCTGGGACATCAGCGATCGCACCATCGGGCTAATGCTGGAACATGGCCTGCGCTACGACAGCAGCATGATGGGGCACGACCACCACCCCTATTTTGCCCGCAGCGGCGACGTGGTGGCGGTGGACGCGCCGATGCAGTTCGGTGCCACCACCGACCTGGTGGAAATCCCCATCAGTTGGTCGCTGGACGACCATCCCCATTTCGAGTTCTTACGCACCAAGGAGCACCTGACGCCCGGCCTGGCGAACGCCAACGCGGTGCTGGAGAATTTTGTCGCCGACTTCGAATACATGCGGCGGACGGAGGAGTGGGGGATGCTGGTCTACACCTTCCATCCCTACGTCGTCGGCCGCGGCCACCGCATGCTGATGCTGGAAAAGCTGATCGACGCGCTGACCGGAATGGGGGCGGAGTTTCGCACGCTGGATCAGGTGCAGCGCGAGTTCCGGGAGCGCGTGGCGGGGTAGCTACCTTCCACGTGACGTCGGAGACATTGCCGGCGGCCGAGACGGCATCCGGCCAGGCCCTGGTCTGGCGCCCGGACCCGGCCGAGGCAGGATCTCGCCGTGCCGCCTCCTTCAGTCTGGCCGGGCGCCGGACAGGCGCACCACCTCGGTCCACCGCGCCAAATCCTGGCGCAGGAAGTCGCTGAATTCCTGGCGGGACGTGGCCCAGGGCTCGGCCCCGCCCTGGCGAATCAGCTCGACCGTGCGCGGTTCGGCCAGCGCCGCCACAGTGGCCGCGTTCATCGCATCCAGGATGGGCACCGGCATGCGGGCCGGCGCCACCATGGCGAACCAGGCGCGGACGTCGAAATCGGGCGCCACGCTCTCCGCCAGGGTCGGCGTATCCGGCACCGTGGGCCAGCGGGCCGGCGTGGTGACGGCCAGCACCCGCAGCTTCCCGTCCAGCACATGCGGCAGGTAGAGCGGCAGGTTGTCGATCACCGCGGAGATCTGCCCGCTGAGAAAATCCGTCATCAACGGTGCTGTGCCGCGATAGGGCACGTGGACGAAGTCGGTGCCGGTGCGGATCTTGAAATACTCCTGCGCCATATGGCCGGAGGTACCGTTGCCCGGTGAGCCGAAGTTGAAGCGGCCCGGCTGAGCGCGCAGCAACGCCACGAACTCGCCGATGGTCGCCGCCGGGACGCTGGGGTGCACGACAAGCGCATTGGCGACCGAGGCGATCATCGAGACCGGCGCCATGTCGCGCAGCACGTCATAGGAAAGCTGCCCGGCCCGCAGCGCGGCACCGGCGGAGAGCGAGATCGAAGTGGCGAGGAAGGTGTGGGAATCGTCGGCACGGACCAGCAATTCGTTGGCCAGCGTGCCGCCGCCGCCGGGCCGGTTCTCGACCAGGAAGGGTTGGCCGAAGGCGGCCGAATAGCGCTCGGCCATCAAGCGCGCATAGACGTCGACCAGGCCGCCGGCGGCGAAGCCCGCCAGCACGCGGACTGGGCGGCTTGGCCAGGCCGGTAATGCGGAACGCGGCTGGGCGGCGGCACGGCTTGACTGATGGGCCAGACCCACAGCGGCGGCAGCCAGCCACTGCCGCCGTCCCGGCGCGGCACCATAGGCCCTGGAGGGATGCGGGGTGGATGGGTGGCGATGGCTGCGCAATGCCGTTCTCCTCAGCCGTTTCAATGTTTGAATTTGGCCATCGAACCGGGCTCGCCGCCAGGGTGCATCCCGTCTGGCAAGGCTTGGCTCAGGCAGGCCTGCTTGCGAGACGTGCATCGGCGATGATGAAACCGGAGTCGCGAGGTGGGTGATGCCGGCGCGGCCAGCGCATTCATGCAGGCCTCCCTCGCACGCTGGCGGCCACCGCTTGTCTACGCAGCGGCTTGCGGGCGCTGTCAGTCCCGCTTCAATCCGCGGCGCCCGGGGCGAGTAATGTGGCCAGCACCGGCGTCAAAGCGCGCTCCTCTGCCTCCCAATAACGGCCAAAGCCCTCCGGGCCCCGATAGGTGATGGGGATGGCGAGTTGACGCATCCGTTCGACATGCTCGGGCGCCGCGATGGCGCGCTCCAGCCCGCCGGCGAGCCACTGGAAGATCGCAGCCGGCAGTCCCGCCGGCGCCACGAAGGCCCGGGTCGATCCGGCCACGATGCCGAAGCCCTGGGCAGTGGCGGTGGGCACGCCCGGCAGGTACTCGCTCTCGGCCTCCGAAAGCACGGCCAGGGCCCGCATCAGCCCCTGTTCCATCTGCCCACGCACGGTGCCGACCGCGAAGATCGAGGCCTCGATCTGCCCGCCCAGCAGC
>CAXTJY010000177.1:0-7527 GCA_964244395.1 uncultured Rhodovarius sp. | reverse complement strand
CGAGATCGGGTTGCGCTTCTGCGGCATGGTCGAGCTGCCGCCCCGCCCGGCCTGGTGGGCTTCCGCCACCTCTGCCACTTCGGTCTGCATCAGCAGCATGACGTCGGTGGCGATCTTGGAAAGCTGGCCGCAGAGCAGGCCGAGGAAGTTGGTGACTTCGCAAAAGCCGTCGCGGGACACGTGCCAGGGGATGTCGGGCACGGCCAGGCCCAGCTCGGCGGCCATTTCGCGCTGTACGGCGATGCCTTGGGTGCCCAGGCTGGCCAGCGTGCCGGCGGCGCCGCCGAATTGCAGCCGTTCGACGCGTGGCCGCATCTGGTCCAGCCGTTCCACCATGGTGATGAGCGGGCTCAGCCACACCGCCACCTTGTAGCCGAAGGTGACCGGCAGGGCGTGTTGCAGATGCGTCCGACCCGCCATCACCGTGTCCCGGTGCCGCATCGCCATGCTGGCCAGGGCGGTGTTGAGCTGCACCAAATCCATGCGGATCAACGCAAGGCCCTGGCGCATTTGCAGCACCACGGCCGTGTCCATGATGTCCTGCGTGGTGGCGCCCCAATGCGTCCACTTGCCCGCTTCGGGGCCGGCCAGGGCCGAGAGCTGCCGCACCAGCCCCACGACGGGATAGCCGGTGTTGGCGGTCGCCTTCGCCAGTTCCGCCAGGTCCAGCTTGTCCACCTCGGCGGCGTCGGAAATCGCCTGCGCGGCCTCGACCGGCACGATGCCCAGGCGGGATTGGGAAATGGCAAGTGCGACCTCGACATCGAGCATCCGCGCCAGCCAGGCCCGTTCGCCCATCGCCGCGCGCATCGCGTCGGTGCCGTAGAGGGCGCCCATGACTGGCGCGTCGGCGGGATTCACCGGCATGGCGCGGCGTCGGCCTGAGGCTCGGGCATGGGTCGCTTCTCCTTTGGCCGGGCGAGGGCGCGGCCTCATCGTTGGTCGTCAACTTGTCACGCGGCGCTTCGTCACGCGCAAGCGACACCGGTGCAGCCTTCAGATGTCGAGAAAGACCGTCTCGCCCTCGCCCTGCAAGCGGATGTCGAGCGTCCACACGCCGGGCGATGTCTCGCGCGCCAGCATGGTGCCGCGCCTGGCCTCCGGCACCAGCGCCAGGACGGGGTCGGCATCGTTATGCGCCTCGTCATCGAAATAGGCGCGGGTGGTGACGTGGTTCATCAGGCCCCGGGCAAAAACCGAGAGGGTGATGTGCGGCGCCTGCAAGGTGTTGCCGGGGCCGGGCACCGGGCCAGGCCTGGTGGTGGTGAAACGGAACACGCCATCAGGGTCCGTCGCGCAGCGGCCGAAGCCGTGGAAGCCGTTCTCGTAGGCGCCGTCCGGCCCGGCCTGCCACAGCTCGACCATCGCATCGCCACAAGGGCTGCCGTCGCCGTCGGTGACGCGGCCGGTGAGCGTCATCGCGGGGTGGCCGGGTTGGTCGCGCAGCAGGTCGGCCCATTCCGGGTGGTCGATCAGGTGCCAGTAGGGGCCGGCTGTCTGGCTAGGGCTAGTGGTGGTCATGGCCGTCTTCCATCGGGGTGGCGTTGCGACCGCGCAGGATGATGTCGAAGCGATAGCCCAGCGCCCAGTTTTCGATGGCATATTCCAGGTCGAACTGGGCTATCAGCGCATCGCGCGCGGCCTCGTCCGGGATGGCGTTGAACACCGGATCGAGCGGCAGCAGCGGGTCGCCGGGGAAATACATCTGGGTGATCATGCGCTGCGCGAAGCCGGTGCCATGCAGGCCGAAATGGATGTGCATCGGCCGCCAGGCCTTGGGGTGGTTGCCCCAGGGGTAGGCGCCGGGTCGGATGGTGGTGATCTGCCAGCGGCCCTCCTCGTCCGAAAAGACCCGGGCGGTGCCGTCGAAATGCGGGTCCAACGGCGCATCATGCTGATCGCGGATGTGGTGGTAGCGGCCAGCGGAATTCGCTTGCCAGATTTCCAGCATGGCGCCGCGCACGGGGCGGCCATCCTCGTCCAGCACGCGACCGCCGACGATGATGCGCTCCCCCATGCAGGCATGGCCTTCATGCACCGACATATCGGCATAAGCCGGATAGGACGAGGGGGTGAAGCGCGGCGCGGAGGTCTCGGTCAGTGTGTGCGGGATGGCGATGGGGGCCTGGGTGGCGTGGCGCTTGCGGGTGCTGCCGTAGCCGGGGCTGTCCATTGGCGCCCAACCTTCGGGGCGGGGGTAGTCGGTCATGCCAGAACCTCCTTGACGATCTTGAGGGCATGGTTGGCGCGCGGCACGCCGGCATAGCTGGCGACATGCAGCAAAGCCTCGGTGATCTCGGCCGGCGACACGCCGGTGTTGGCGGTGGCGCGGATGTGCAGCCTGAATTCCTCATCCAGCCCAAGGGCGGCGAGCATGGTGAGCGTGATCAGGCTTCGCTGGTGCCGCGACAGCCCGGGGCGTGTCCAGACCCGGCCCCAGACGCCTTCGAGGATGAAGTCGCGGAACGGCGCGTCGATGGCGGTCAGGTTGGCCTCGGAGCGATCGACATGCGCGTCGCCCAGCACCGCGCGGCGCACAGCCATGCCGGCCGCGGCGCCGGGCGCGTATTGCGCGGCCAGATGCTCCAGCACCGTCGCGGTCAGCGCATCGGCGGCCTCAAAATTCGGGATGTGGCTGGCGGCGGGGATGACCACCAGCTTGGAGCCGGGAATGGCGGCGTGGATTTCGTGGCTTTTGGCGATGGGCGAGGACGGGTCCGCCTCGCCCACCACCACCGTCGTCGGGCAAGTGATGGCGCCAGGCATCGTCGCGTCCCGCAGTGCGGCGGAGCAGCCGAGATAGCCCACGGGATCGCTGCGCAGCAGCATCCGCAGCAGGGCGCGCGAGGAGGCCAGCGTGGGATCGATGACCCAGTTGGCCATGACCGCATCCTGCACCGCAGCCATGCCGCCCTGGCGCACGCCGTCCATCCGGGTGAGCCAGCGCTCCGGCGGGCCCGAGATGAAGCTGGTATCGCAGGGGATGATGGAGAGCACCCGTGTGGGGTGCGCCGCGGCCAGCTCCAGGCACAGCCGCCCGCCGATGGACACGCCGGCGACATGCGCGGCGGCGACGCCCAGCGCGTCCAGCACCGCCACCGCATCGGCGGCCAGCGACGCCATGGAGTAGTCGCCGGGGGTGGCGCCGCTCAGCCCGTGTCCGCGCAGGTCCATCCGGATGACGCGGTATTGCCGCGCCAGCACGGGCACCTGCGGCGCCCAGATCTCCATGGTCGTGCCCAGGCTGTGCAGCAGCAGCAGGGCGGGCGCGCCGGGCGGCCCCTCCTCCCGCACATGGAAGATGCAGTCACCGATTTCGACGAAACTCATGTCAGCAGCCTCACCAGCCAAAGAGACAATCCCGGGAAGGCCACGCACAGCACCAGCCGCACTATGTCCATCCCCAGATAGGGCATCACGCCGCGATAGGTCTGCGCAATCGGCACCTGCTTCGCGATGGACGAGATGACGAAGACGTTGAGCCCGATGGGCGGCGCCGTCAGCCCGATGCCCACCACCACCAGCACCAGCATGCCGAACCAGATGCCCACCTCCTCAGTCGGCATGCCGAAATCCAGGCCGGTGACGACGGGGAAGAAGACCGGCAGGGTCAACAGCATCATCGCCAGCTCGTCCATCACCGCGCCCAGGACGATGTAGGTGACGAGCAGCACGGCGAGGACGCCATAGGGCGGGAAGCTCTGCTCCGTGACCCAAAGCGCCAGCAAATCCGGTGCCTGGGAGAGCGCCAGGAAGGCGTTGAAGATCTCGGCGCCGAGCAGGATGGCGAAGATCATCGCCGTGGTCTCGGCGGTGGAGAGCAGCGAGGCTTTCAGCTCCGGCCATGGCAGGTCGCCGCGCGCCCAGCCCACCACCAGCACGGCGACGCAGCCCACCGCGGCGCTCTCGGTGGGGGTGAAGATGCCGGCATAGATGCCGCCCACCACGACGAGGGCGATGAGCAGGACCGGGATGACCTCCCGGAAGGCACGGCGCCGTTCGGCCGGGCTCATCGGGTCGCAGGGCGGCGCGAGGTGAGGGCGCTTCCGCACCAGCAGCCACACCGCCAGCATGTACAGCGCCGTCGCCAGCAGGCCGGGGATGAGCGAGGCGATGAACAACTTGGCGATATTCTGCTCGGTGGTGATCGCATAGATGACAAGGATGACGCTGGGCGGAATCAGGATGCCCAGGGTGCCGCCGATGGCGATGGTGGCCGTCGCCAGGCCGGGGTCGGTGCGGTAGCGCAGCAGCTCCGGCAACGCAGCCCGGCCGAAGGTGGCGGTGGTGGCGACGGAGCTGCCGGAGATGGCGGAGAATGCGGAGGACGCGCCGATGACCGACATCAGCATCCCGCCGGGCCGCCGCCCGACGAGCGCGTTGCAGGCGGCGAACAGTTCCCGCGCCAGCCCGCCACGCTCGGCCAGCGCGCCCATCAGGATGAACAGCGGTATGACGCTCAACGTGTAGTTGGCGAAGAGGTGGTAGGGCGTGGATTTCAGGTAGTTCAGCAGCGCCGTCCAATCCAGGATGTGGACGTAGCCCAGGCCGCCGACCAGGATCATCGACAGCGCGATCGGCGCCCGCAGCACGATGAGCAGCAGCAGGATGCCGAAGCCCCAGCTGGCGATGACGAATTCAGGCGCCATCTAAGGTACGATCCGGGTCAGGATGCTCATTCTACCGGCCGCGAATCAGGCGCGGCACCCAGGCAAGCGCGATCAGCGCCGTCAGCCCGAAGGACGCCGCCCCGATGGCGATGGCCCAGCCATAGGGCAGCGCCAGCAGGCCGATGGTGCGGCTGCCGTTGGCCATTGCCTCCCACCCGCCGAGCGTCATGCGCCAGGCGATGACGCCCATCACCAGGCCCCACACCACATGCCAGAAGGCATCGATCACCGAGTTCACCCGGGCCGGCAGCCAGGTGGTGAAGCTGTCCACCAGGATGTTGCCGCGCTTCAGCGTGGTGAAGGCCAACGCCGCCAGCACGCCCAGGCCGGAGCCGATGGAGATGATCTCGAAATCGCCGCGGATCGGCTGGCTAGTGAGCCAGCGCAGCGTGCCGGAAGCCACGGTGAGGAAGGAGATGGCGAGCAGCACCAGCCCCCCGGCCAACGCCAGCCAGGATGCCGCGCCTGCCAGGATGCCGCCGGGCGGCGCAGGCTCGCCCGGCCCTTCATGCCCAGTGAGCGCGTCGACCGGCAGGACGGTCGTCCCTGCTTCGGGCAAGGCGGTAAGCGCTATGCCCGGCGGATGCGTCGGTTCCGGGCGCGGCAGGGTCAAGTCACGCCCTGGCTGAACTGCGCCACCAGCGCCCGGGCTTCCTCCAACAAGGCGCCGCCGTCGATGTTGCGTTCGCGCATCGCGCCGATCCAGTTGCCGATCACCGGCTCGGTGGTCCGCTTCCAGCGCGCCACTTCCTCGGCCGAAAGCTGGATGATCTGGTTGCCGCGGCGGCGCACCATCTCCTCCACCACCGGCCCCTGCTCGTCCCACGGGCGGGCCGCCATGCGGGCGGCCACCATGCCGGAATTGGCGTCCAGGACGGCGCGCAGGTCGGGCGCCATGGCCTCGTACTTCGCTTTGTTCATCGCCAGGATGAAGGTGGCGATGTAGAGCGTGGGGGAGCCCGGAATCTCGGTGTGGAAGCGCAGCGCCTCATGCAGGCGGATGCTGGGCACCACCTCCCACGGCACCACGGCGCCGTCGATCACGCCCTGGCTCAGCGCCTCGGGGATTTGCGGCACCGGCAGGCCGATGGGGGCGGCGCCCAGGGCGCGCAGCGCCTCGCCGGCCTGTCGGGTGGGGAAGCGCAGCTTGAGCCCCACCATGTCTTCCTGCCGCCGCACCTCGCGCCGGGCATGCACCAGGCCGCCATCATGGCCCCACGCGGTGATGATGTGCGTCTCGGCGTATTCCTCGCGCATCCGCCGCTCGAACAGCGTCTGCACCGCCTGCACGTTCACCGCGGCCTTGGCGTGGCTGACGAAGGGCAGTTCGAACGCCTCGATGCGCGGGAATCGGCCGGGGGTGTTGCCCGGCAGGGTCCAGACGATGTCCACCACGCCGTCCCGCGCCTGATCGTAGAGCTGAGGCGGCGCGCCGCCGAGCTGCATGGACGGGAAGATCTGGATACGGATGCGGTTGCCGGAATCCGCCGCCACCTTGGCGGCCCAGGGCTGCAGAAAGAAGCGGTGCACGTTGGAGACTGCGGGGAGGAAGTGATGCAAGCGCAGCGTCAGTTCCTGCGCGCGTGCGGCGTGCGGCCGCAGAAGCGCGGGCGTGGCGAGGCCAGCCAGCATGAGGGTGCGGCGGGTTGTCATGGCTTCTTCGGGCCTCCCAGGTTTGTTTCCTGGGATTCCATGTGCCTTGTTGTGGTCGCGCGCTCAAGCGGCTGGCGCGTTGCAGGGAAAAGTTAACAGGATTGCTGAAGCCCCGTCGGCGCCCGACATGCCCCGCCGGCGGCATGAGGAGGCCTGGGCGTTAACGCTCCCAAGCAGGCGCAGTGTGGCAGCGGTGGTTGTCGTCGCGCGCGCCTCAGCTGGCCTCCACCTCCACCTCCACATCTCCCTCCGCCACGTGATCCACCATGTCGGAAAGCATGGAGCGAATATGCGGGTCGCCCACCACGTAGAAGACCTGCCGACCGCGCCGATCGGCCTGCAACAGCCGCGCCGCGCGCAGCAGCCGCAAATGGTGCGACACCAGGCTGGCGGAGATGGTCAGCCGGTCCGCCATCTCGCCCACCGCGGCGGGGTGGTCGAGGCAGGCGAGGATGATCTTGAGCCGAGTCGGGTCGCTCATCAGCCGGAACATCTCGGCGAGTTCGACGACTTGGTCCTCGGGAATGAGCGCGCGCAGGGCCATGCCGCAGCTTTGGGCGGAAGCGACCACGGGCGCAAGGGCAAAACCACTTGCGCCGCTCCAGGCGCTGGGCCACATCCATCAAACAAGCCGTTGAAATCCCTGAATCATTGAAGACGTGAATAGCTGTTCAAGCATCGGGCGCCGCGCCCTGTTGATGACGCCACTCGCGACGTCGGGGCTGGCGCAGCGCCCAATGCCCTTCGTCCTGGCCACCACCGCCATGCTGGCCGATGCGGTGCGCGGCGTCGCCGGCGCAGGCGCCCGCGTCGAAAGCCTGATGGGCGAGGGCGTAGACCCGCACCTGTTCCGTCCAACCCGGGCCGACACCGCCAAGCTGCTGGCCGCGGACCTGGTGGTGCTGAACGGCCAGCGGCTGGAAGGCAGGATGGAGGAGGTGATGGCCCGCCTTTCCGCCGCCGGCCGTCGCGTGCTGTCGATGACGGATTCGCTGCCCCGCGACCGATTGCGCATTGCCCCTGAATTTCACAACGCGGCCGACCCGCATCTGTGGATGGACCCCCTGTTGTGGGCCGAGGCGGCGGCGTCGCTGCCCGCCACATTGGCGCCCCTGCTGCCGGGCGCGCCACTGGCGGAAAATCTGGCCGCCTACCAGGCACGGCTGCGACGCCTGCATGATTATGCCGTGGCCGCGCTGACGCC
>CAXTJY010000176.1:506-7543 GCA_964244395.1 uncultured Rhodovarius sp. | reverse complement strand
ATGGCGAGGAGGTGAAGTTCGGCGGCGGCAAGGTCATCCGCGACGGCATGGGCCAATCCCAGGTCACGCGGGCTGATGGTGCGATGGACACCGTCATCACCAACGCGCTGATCGTAGACCATTGGGGTATCATCAAGGCCGATGTGGGCCTGCGCGACGGCCGCATTGCCGCCATCGGCAAGGCCGGCAACCCGGACACCCAGCCGGGCGTGGACATCATCATCGGCCCCGGCACCGAGATCATCGCCGGAGAGGGCCGCATACTCACCGCCGGGGGCCTGGACGTGCACATCCACTTCATCTGCCCGCAGCAGATCGAGGAGGCGCTGTGCGCCGGCATCACCACCATGTTCGGCGGCGGCACGGGCCCCGCGCATGGCACCCTGGCCACCACCGCCACCCCTGGCCCCTGGCATATGGCGCGGATGATGCAGGCGGCCGAGGGCTTCTGCATGAATCTGGGCTTCCTGGGCAAAGGCAACGCCGCCCTCCCCGGGGGGCTGGAGGAGCAGATCAGGGGCGGCGCCTGTGGCCTCAAGCTGCACGAGGATTGGGGCACCACGCCCAAGGCCATCGACAACTGCCTGGAAGTGGCGGACCGGTTCGACATCCAGGTCGCCATCCACACCGACACGCTGAACGAGAGCGGCTTCGTCGAGGACACCATCAAGGCGATCGGCGGCCGGACCATCCAGGCCTTCCACACCGAGGGCGCCGGCGGCGGTCATGCGCCGGACATCCTGCGGGTGGTGGGTGAGCCGAATTTCCTGCCGTCTTCCACCAATCCGACCATGCCCTACACCGTGAACACGGTGGACGAGCATCTGGATATGTTGATGGTGTGCCACCACCTCGATCCGCGGATCGCCGAGGACGTGGCCTTCGCCGAAAGCCGGATCCGGCGCGAGACGATCGCCGCCGAGGACATCCTGCACGACCTCGGCGCCATCAGCATGATGAGCAGCGACAGCCAGGCGATGGGCCGGGTGGGCGAGGTCATCATCCGCACTTGGCAGACGGCGCATAAGATGAAGCTGCAGCGCGGCCGGCTGCCGGGCGAGACGGGCGAGAACGACAATATGCGGGTGCGCCGCTACATCGCGAAATACACCATCAACCCTGCGATCAGCCAGGGCATCGCCCAGCATGTCGGCAGCGTAGAGATCGGCAAGCTGGCGGACCTGGTGCTGTGGTCGCCGGCCTTCTTCGGGGTGAAGCCGGATTTCGTGCTGAAATGCGGCTCCATCGCCATGGCGCCGATGGGCGACCCGAATGCGAGTATCCCGACGCCGCAGCCGGTGCATTATCGGCCAATGTTCGCGACCTATGGACGCGCGCTGGCGCAGAGCGCGGTGCTGTTCACGAGCGGGGCAGCGCTGGAGGATGGCATCGGCCATCGGCTGGGCCTGACGCGGCCGTTGCTGGCGGTGGCCAACACCCGCGGCGGCATTTCGAAGAAGGACATGGTGCACAACAGCTACCTGCCCAGGATCGAGGTCAACGCCGAGACCTACGAGGTGCGGGCCGATGGCGAACTGCTGGTGTGCGAGCCGGCCAGCGTGCTGCCGATGGCGCAGCGCTACTTCCTGTTCTGATCTCGCAACCGCGTGTCGTAGAGCCACTTTCGGACCTTACGGGCGGTGACCTCGGCGGCGTCGGGGTGCGCGGGGTTGATCAGCACGTTGAACTCCTCCGGCACGATGGCGGACGGCACCAACATCGGCGCCGTCCTGTCCCACCATCCGGGCGAAGCCGATGACGCGTTCGCTTTCCGCCGGAGACAGGCGTTCATTCGCCTTTACCTTGCGATTGAAGGTGGCGACCGGCAGGTCGAGCGCATTGAGCGTGGCGTCGCGGGTCAGGCCGGTGCCGTCCATCCACTGCTTGGCTTCGGCGGCGGGGACGCGGCGCTTGATGAGCGTCACCAACTCCGCCGGACCCGTGCGGCTGAGACGCCTGAATGGATCCACGGCACTGCGTCGTTTAGCGATGGCGATACTGGCCATGACTGCTCCTTCGAGTACCGCAGATGCGCATATGAGCACGCCAGGCCACCTGTCCAGTTACCATTGGTGACTTGGCCTGCGTTGATAGATCGATATATCTAAACCTAGTCGAAAAGGACCCCTCATGTTCGGACACCACCACTCCCATCCCGGCGAACTCCGCCGCTCCGCCGGCCGCGCGCTCCGCGAACGCTTCTTCGGCGAGGGCCGCCACGGCCATCGCGAAGGCCATCGCGGCGGCGGCCGCTTCTTCGATCATGGCGAGCTCCGCCTCGTCACCCTGCACCTGATCGCCGAAAAGCCCCGACACGGCTACGAGATCATCAAGGCCATCGAGGAGCGGCTGGCCGGCGCTTATTCCCCCAGCCCCGGCGTCATCTATCCCACGCTGACCATGCTGGAGGAGCTGGGCCAGGTCACCGTCACCCCGCAAGAGGGCGGCAAGAAGCTGCACAGCATCACCCCCGAGGGCGAGCGCGCCCTGGCCGAGGCCGCCCCGCAGGTCGAAGCGATCCTGGCGCGGATGACCGCGGCGGGCGGCGACAGCCCGGGCGCCTCTGCCATGCAGGTGCTGCGCGCGATGCACAACCTGAAGACCGCGCTGCGCTTCCGCCTGACCCGCGGCGGACTGAGCGACGCGCAGCTCGCGCACATCGTCAACACCATCGACGAGGCGGCCCGCCGCGTGGAGCAGGTCTGAATGCTCAGCGCGGAAGCCACCGTCACCACCGAATCCTCCGGCCGCTATCTGGCGCAACTCGTGAAGCACTTCGCCCACAAGCTGCCCACCACGCTGGCGGCGGACAACAGCACGGGCCGGATCGACTTCGGCATGGGCCCCTGCGACCTCGCCATCCGCGACGGCGCCCTGCACATGCGGGTGGAGGGCGCCACACCGGAGGACCTCAACCGGCTGCAGGACGTCGTCGCCCGCCACCTACTGCGCTTCGCCTTCCGTGAGCCGCCGGTCATCGCTTGGGTCCAGGCGCGGGGTCATGCCACTCTCCTCCCATGACCCTGCCCACCGCCACCGCCGTCACCCCCGCCGGACAGTTCAGCGCCGATGCGGCGACCGATACGGTGACGCTGGATTTCGATGACCGGTTTCGGCGCCGCAAACTCTTCCACACCGACGCCCGCCGGGCCTTCATGCTGGACCTGCCAGAGGCGCAGGTGATGCGCGACGGCGATGCCCTGCCGCTCTCCGACGGCAGCCTCATCCTGGTCCGCGCCGCCCCGGAACCGCTGCTGGAAGTCCGTGCCGAAAGCCCGGCCGCGCTCATGCGGCTGGCCTGGCACCTGGGCAACCGGCACCTGCCGGCCGAGCTGCAGGCCGGACGCATCCTGATCCGCTTCGACCACGTGATCGAGCGCATGCTGGTCGGCCTCGGCGCCGCGCTGGCCCGCGTGGACGCCCCCTTCAACCCGGAAGGTGGCGCGTATGGCGAGCACAACCGCGACCCCGGGCACCAGCACGGGCACGACCACGGGCATGACCATTCCCATCCCCACCCGCATGATTGACCTGTTCCGCCTGCTGACCTGGCTGTCACCGGCCTACCCCGTCGGCGGCTTCAGCTACAGCCACGGGCTGGAAATGGCGGTGGAGGAAGGCGCGGTGACGAACCGCGCGGCGCTGCAATCTTATATCGAGACGGTGCTGCTGGCGGGCGCCGGGCGCATCGACGCCGCGCTGCTGGTGGCGGCTCACCGAGCCGCCAACGTCCGCGTCGTGGCCGGACCTGGCCGGGACATGACCCAGTGCGGATCGACGGCAGGCCTGATTTCGGCGACACGGCTTGCCGCAGCTTCGCCCGGCATGGCCGGCCTTGAGCCGGCCATCGCCTCGCCGCGGGGGCGCGACACCCCGGAGATGGCCGGGTCGAGCCCGGCCATGACGAGGAACCGACCGGATCATGCCGCGGAGGCCATCCTGGACCGTCCCGGGTCCAACGAGCTCGACGAAGTGGTCGAGATCGCGCTGGCCTGGCGCGGCACCGCCGAAACCGCCCTCGAAGCCACCCAGCAAGGCGGCAGCTTCGCCTCCATAACCGCCACCGCCTGGCCCGAGCGCCGCTTCGCCGCCTTCGTCGCGCGTCATCAGGGCCGCCTCACGCATGCCGTGGCCTTCGGCGCCGCCGCAGCCTTCCACGGCATGGCACTGCGGCCCGCCCTCATCGGCTGGCTCTCGGGCTTCGCCGCCAACCTGGTCTCCGCCGGTGTCCG
The DNA here is from genome assembly GCA_964244395.1 of uncultured Rhodovarius sp. Lineage (GTDB taxonomy): Bacteria > Pseudomonadota > Alphaproteobacteria > Acetobacterales > Acetobacteraceae > Rhodovarius. Next base: position 3,311 of record CAXTJY010000176.1, on the reverse strand, counting down.
CCTGGTGCCGCTGGGGCAGACCGACGGCCAGCGCGTCACCGCCGCCCTCTTCCCCATCATCGAAGCCGCCGCCGATGCCGCCGAAGCCGCCGACATCGACACCCTCGGCACCGCCGCGCCCATGCTGGACCAGTTCAGCCTGCGCCACGAAACCCAATACACAAGGCTATTCCGCTCATGAGCGCTTCTGCCCCGGGCCGCTCCGGCCACGGCCCCCTGAGAGTAGGCGTCGGCGGCCCCGTCGGCTCGGGCAAGACCGCGCTGCTCGAACGCCTGTGCAAGCGCCTCGCCCCCGCCCACGACATCGCCGCCATCACCAATGACATCTACACCCGCGAGGACAGCGAGTTCCTCACCCGCGCCGGCGCCCTGCCGCCCGAGCGCATCATGGGCGTGGAGACCGGCGGCTGCCCACACACCGCCATCCGCGAAGACGCGTCCATCAATCTCGCCGCGGTAGCCGACATGAACGCCCGCTTCCCCGCCCTGGAAGTCCTGTTCATCGAGAGCGGCGGCGACAACCTGGCCGCCACTTTTTCCCCCGAGCTTGCTGATCTCACCATCTACGTCATTGACGTCTCGGCCGGCGACAAGATCCCGCGCAAGGGCGGCCCCGGCATCACCCGCTCCGACCTGCTCGTCATTAACAAGACCGACCTGGCGCCGCTGGTCGGGGCCGATCTGTCGGTGATGGACCGCGACGCCAGACGCATGCGCGGCGCCCGCCCCTTCATCTTCACCAACCTCAAGGTCGAGCAGGGCGTGGCGGAGGTGGCAGACTTCATTCTGACCCAGGGCGGCGTGCGCTCCGCCGCCTGAGAACCAAGACGGCGCCGACGCCGCACCCAAGGGAGACCCGCCATGCCCACCCGCCGCCACCTGCTGCTGGCCCCGCTCGCCGCCCCAGCCCTTGCCCAAAACTTCCCGGACCGCGTGGTCCGCTACATCGTGCCTTTCACCCCCGCGGGCCTCACCGACATCATGGCCCGCATCCTGGCCAACCGCCTGGGCGAGGTCTGGCAAAAGCCGGTGGTGGTGGAGAACCGCGCCGGCGGCAACGCCATGATCGGCGCCGAGGCCGTGGCGCTGGCCCCGCCCGATGGCCACACCCTGCTGGCCATCACCCTCACCCACGCGGTGAACCACACCCTCTTCCCCAACGCCCCTTACAACCTGCTGCGCGACCTCAGCACCGTTTCCATCCTGGGCTCGCTGCCTCTGTTGGTCGTGGTGAACAACGCCAGCCCAATCCGCAGCCTGGAGGAGCTGGCCGCCGCCGCCCGCACCCGCACACTGAACGCCGGCAGCTCCGGCCACGGCTCGCCGCCACATCTGGGGCTGGAACTCTTCCGCATCGCGGCCCGCGCCGGCGGCAACATCACCCATGTGCCGTATCGCGGCGGCGCGCCGGGCGTCACCGACCTGGTGGCCGGCAACCTGGACTTCATGGTTTCCAACCTGCCCGAATGCATCGCCCAGGTGCAGGGCGGCCGGCTGCGGGCGCTGGCGACGACGGGCGAGGCGCGTCACCGCACCCTCCCCGCCGTGCCCACGGTGGCGGAGCTGGGCATGCCCAGCCTGACCATGAGCAGCTGGACCGCGATGCAGGTCCCCGCCGAGACCCCCGCCCCGATCCAGCGCCAGATCGAGGCCGCCACCCTGGCCGTGCTGGCCGAGCCCGACACCGCCCGCCGCGTCGCCGATGCCGGTTTCGACCTCACCGCCTGGCCCGCCCAGCGGAGCGACGCCTTCCTGCGCGCCGAGGTGACCCGCTGGGGCCAGCTGGTGCAGGAGGCGCGGATTCGCCCCGATGCCTGAAACCATGACACGCGAGGCGGCCGAAACCCTGGTGGCCGCCGCCCTCGCCGCCGCCGGCGCCAACCCTGACATGGCGCGGCTTACCGCCACGGCGCTGGTGGATGGCGAGTTGATCGGCCAGGCCGGCCATGGCCTGTCCCGCGTCGCGCAATACGCCGCCTTCCTCCGCAACGGTCGCGCCGATGGCACTGCCATCCCGCAGCTTTCCGGACAAAAGCCCGGCGTCGCCCTGATTGATGCCGGCAACGGCCTGGCCTACCCGGCCCTGGCGCTGGCCGAACTGGAAGGCGCTGCCCGCGCACGCAGCCAAGGCGTGGCCTTCATTGGCATCACCAACTCGCATCATTCCGGCGCCATGGGGCTGCCCGTCGCCCGGCTGGCCCGGCAGGGGCTGGTGGCGCTGGCCTTCACCAACTCGCCCGCCGCCATGCCGGTGGCCGGTGGCCGCCGGCCGCTCCTCGGCACCAATCCCGTCGCCGCCGGTTTTCCGCGTGCCGCGCCGCACCCGCCGCTGGTGGTGGATCTGGCTCTGTCCACCGTCGCCCGCGGCACCATCAACGGCTACGCGCAGCGCGGTCAGCCCATCCCGGAGGGCTGGGCGGTGGACGCGGATGGCCGCCCCACCACCGACGCCAAGCTCGCACTGACCGGCGCGCTGGTCCCGCTGGGCGGCACAAAGGGAGCGGCGCTCGCCCTGGTAATCGAACTCCTCTGCGTCGCCCTCACCGGCGCCGCCTTCGGCTTCGAGGCCGACGGCTTCTTCACCAACGAGGGCAACCAGCCCCGCCTCGGTCAGGCTCTGCTGGTCATCGACCCCGGTGCCCTCGCCGGTCACGCCGCCTACCTCGCCCGCATCGAGGCGCTGATCACCGCCATGCTGGAGGACGAAGGCGTCCGCATCCCCGGCGGCCGTCACGCTACGACTCCCCCCATGATTGCGCTGACCGACGCCATGGCCCACACGCTGCGGGACCTTGCGCGAACCTG
>CAXTJY010000176.1:0-496 GCA_964244395.1 uncultured Rhodovarius sp. | reverse complement strand
CGCCCTGTTCCTGCGCCGCCCGCAGGACGCCCAGCGGCTGTTCTTCGACCCCGAGCGCGCCGCCTTCGCCGAACCCCTGGCCCGGCACATGGCCCGCACCCGCCGCATCTTCCGCGAGGTCTGGCCGGAGGAGCTCAATCGCGTCGCCGGCACCACCCACCACGGCGGCATCGTCGCCATCGCGACGCCGCGCCGGGCGGTGCCGCTGGATGACGGCCCGCTGCCGCCCATCCTGTGGCAGGCGCCGCTGCTGCCGGTGCTGGACGGCATCGGCAACCCGCACAATCTTGGCGCCATCCTGCGTTGCGCCGTCTTCTTCGGCGCCCGCGCCGTGCTGCTGGGCGACGACCCGCGCCAGGCCGATTTGTCCGACGCCGTCTTCCGCATCAGCGAAGGCGCGGTGGAACACCTGGCCGTCTTTCGTGCGGACAACCTTCCCAAGCTGCTGCGCCGGTTGGAAGGCCGCGTCCTGCCCGTCGCCGACCTGGCCGCCGGT
>CAXTJY010000175.1:0-7606 GCA_964244395.1 uncultured Rhodovarius sp. | reverse complement strand
CTCGGCTGCCGCCCACGCCGGTCGCCGCGCCACGGCTGCTTTGGGCTAACGCCCGGCTGGCAATCACATTGGGGCTGCAGCTCTCGGATATCGAAGCCGCCGCCCTCTCCGGCAACGCGCTGCCGCTGGGCGCCGAACCGATCGCCCAGGCCTATGCCGGGCATCAATTTGGCGGCTTCACCCCCCAGTTGGGTGACGGCCGCGCCATCCTTCTCGGCGAGCAGATCGCGCCCGATGGCGCCCGCTTCGACATTCAGCTCAAAGGCTCCGGCCCCACGCCCTGGTCGCGCCGTGGCGACGGCCGGGCCGGGCTGGGGCCGGTGATGCGCGAGGTCCTCATCGGCGAGGCGATGGCCGCGCTCGGCATCCCCACCACCCGCTCCCTGGCGATGGTGGCGACAGGCGAGCAGGTGTTCCGCGAGACGCCGGTGCCCGGCGCGGTGCTGACCCGGGTGGCCGTGAGCCACATCCGCGTCGGCACCTTCCAGTATTTCGCCGCGCGCGGCGATGAGGAGGCGCTGGCCATCCTGGCCGAATATGCGCGCGCGCGGCACCACCCTACGGCCGAGGGACCAGTCGGGTTGCTGCGCGCGGTCGTGGCGGCGCAGGCCAGCCTGATCGCCCGCTGGCTGCTGGTCGGCTTCGTGCACGGCGTGATGAACACCGACAACATGACGATCTCCGGCGAGAGCATCGATTACGGCCCCTGCGCCTTCATGGACGCCTACGACTCGGCGATGGTGCTGAGTTCGATCGACCATGGCGGCCGCTATGCCTATGCCCGCCAGCCGAGCATCGCGCACTGGAACCTGGCCCGGCTGGCCGAGGCCATGCTGCCGCTGCTGGGTGACACTGAGGAAGGGCGGATGGCGGCGGCGCATGCGGCGCTGGACGGCTTCGCCCCGGCCTTCCAGGAGGCCTATCAGGGGGGGCTTGCCGCCAAGCTTGGCCTGGCCGAGCGGCATGACGAGCTGGCGCAGTCCCTGCTGGCCCTGATGGCGGAGCAGCAGGCCGACTTCAATCTCACCTTCCGCGGCCTGGCCGATGCCGCCGACGGCGACGATGCGGTGCGCGCCCAATTCGCCGAACCCGCCGCCTTCGATGCCTGGGCGGCGCGCTGGCGGCCGCTGCTGGCGCCCGGCGCTGCGGCGGCGATGCGGGCCGTGAACCCTGCCATCATTCCCCGCAACCACCGAGTGGAGGAGGCCATCGCGGCTGCGGTCGAGCGCGATGACTTCGCACCGTTCGAGGCGCTCATGGCTGCTCTGGCGCGGCCCTTCCGGACCCTGCCCGGTGAGGAGCGCTTCACCTGGCCGCCGGGCGAGGGCGAGCGCGTACTGGCGACCTTCTGCGGCACCTGAGCGCTTGCGGGCGGGCGGCGGCGGCGTGCTGCGGCCCTACGGAACACGTTGCGAGCTTCACCATTCGCTCAGCAGTCGCGTGTTACCGGCAGGCATTCGCCAAGGAGAATGCCATGTCCGTGTCCCGCCGCGCCGCCCTCGCCGCCGCCCTGCTTGCTACCCCGAATGTGGCGCTCGCCCAGAGCAGGCGCTTTCGGCTCGGCCACAACAACACGGTCACTTCCGTGTTGCAGGCCGCGGCGCTGGCCTTCGACGAGGCCCTGAAGGCGAGTTCCGGCGGGCGCATGGGGTTGGAGATCATGCCCAACTCGACCCTGGGCTCAGAGCAGCAGATGGCCGACGCGGTCGCCGCCGGCACGCTGGACATGACCATCGCCCCCATCGGCACGCTGGCCACCATGGCCAAGGAGGCGGGGCTGGTGGAGATGCCCTTCCTGTTCCGGGACGCGGCGCATGCCCGCGCGGCCCTGGCCGGCGCCCTGGGCGCGCATTGCGCCGAATTGCTGGCGCCCCGGAACATCATCATCGGCGCCTGGTCGGAGATCGGCCTGCGGCAGGTGACGGCGAACCGACCGGTCCGGTCGGCGGCCGATCTGCGCGGCCTGAAGATCCGCGTGCCGCTGTCCGAGGTGATCATGGAGAGCTTCCGCGTCATGGGTGCTGCGGCCGACGCGCTGCCCTTCCCGCAACTGTCGGAAGCGCTGCGAACCGGCCGGTTCGATGCGCAGGAAAATCCCATCGGCATTATCGTCGCCGCCGGGCTGGCGGCGCATCAGTCGCATCTCTCGCTGACCGGGCATGTCTACACGCCCGGCGGCATCGCCATTTCGGGCGATGTGATGGAGGAGCTGTCGGCCGCCGACCGGGCGCTGGTCATGGCCGCGGCGCGGGCCGGCGCCGATGCCTCCGTGGCCTATACCGACCGTAACGACGCCGAGGGCCTGGCGCGGCTGCGCGCCGCTGGCATGACCGTGGTGACGGACATCGACCGCGATGGCCTGCGCGCCGCGGCCGAGCCGGCCCGGGCGCGCCTGGCGTCCAGCTTCGGTGCTGACGCCGTGCGCCGCCTCACTGCCCTGGCCGGATGAGGCATGCCATGCGCTCGATCAAGGCAAAATTGCTGGCTGGCTTCTTCGTGACCATCGGGGTGTTCGGCCTGGCGGCCGCCGGCAATCTTCTGCTGGGCGGCCGGGTCGCCAACACCGAGTTGGCACGTGATGCCGCTTTCGCCGAGATCGGCCGCGTGGCCGAGATGGAGCGCCTGGTGCAGGCCGCCCGCCTGTTGCAGGCGCAATTCGCCGCAACCGGTGAAGGCGGCGACCGACAGGCGCTGGCCGCGCATGCGGCGGAGCCGTGGGTAGGTGCTGCCTTCGCGGCATCTGGCCTGGCACAGGCGGATGTCGATGCGCGGCTGGGCGCGATGTTCGACGCGGTGGCGGCGACGCTGGAGGCGACTGCCACGATGGTGAGCGCCGCCGGCGCCTTGGGAAGCGCGCTGGGCACCCTGGCCGAGATCGCCGGCCGTACCGCCGATGCGGCATTGGGCCAGCACGTCAACCGGCTGCACGCCACGCATACGGCGATGACGGGTGCCGCGGGCCGGCTGGTGGGCGGCGGCGCCCGCGCCGATTTTGATATCCTGCGGCAGGAAAGCGCGCGCCTGGCCGCCATTGGCCGCGAAATCGCCGCCGAAGAGGCCTTCAATGCCCGCGCGCGGCGCCTGGGCGGCGCCATTGAAACCGGCGCTGGCGCGGTGGCGGTGCGGCTGGCCGCGGTGGAAGAGGCGCGCGCCGCGCAAGGAGTTGCCAACCAGGGCATGCGGGATTTGTTCGTGCAGGCGGAGATCGGGATGGCGCAGGCCCGGGGCGGCGCCGAAACGAGCTTCGCCGCGAGCGCCGCCGCGACCCAGGCGGCGATGGAAACCCAGCGGCAGATGCTGCTGCTCGGCACCGGCATGGCGACCGTGCTGGGCATCGGCCTGGCATTCTGGATCGGCGGCAGCATCAGCCGCCCGATCGCCGCGCTGGCCGCGCGCATGGATGCGATGGCGGCGGGGCAGCTCGATGCGGCCATTCCCGGCGTTGCCCGGCGCGACGAGGTCGGGCTGATCGCCCGGGCCACCGAGACCTTCCAGGTCGGGCTGCGCCGCGCCCGCGATCTGGAAGCCGAGGCCGCCACGGCCCGCGGCGCGGCGGAGGGTGCCCGCCGCCAGGCGCAAGCCGCGCTGGCCGAGCGGGTGGAGCTCCAGCTGCGCGGCATCGTCGAGGCGTTGGCGGCGTCCTCACGCAGCCTGGGCGATGGCGTGCAGCGCGTGTCCGGGCTGGCGGAAGCCGCGGCGATGCAGACCGGCACGGCCAATGACGGCGCGCGCGAGGCGAGCAGCAACGTCACCATCATCGCCACCGCGACCGAGGAGCTGTCGGGCTCGGTGCGGGAGATCAGCCGCCAGGTGTCGCAAGCGGCGCTAGCCAGCCGGCAGGCGGTGGACAAGGTGCGTTCGGCGGACGGCACGATCGGCGGGTTAGCGCAGGCGGCGCAGCGCATCGGCGAGGTTGTCGGGCTGATCGCCCAGGTGGCGGGGCAAACCAATTTGCTGGCGTTGAATGCCACCATCGAGGCAGCGCGGGCCGGGGAGGCCGGGCGCGGCTTCGCCGTGGTGGCCGGCGAAGTGAAGGCGCTGGCCGGCCAGACCGCCACCGCCACCGGCGACATCCAGCGGCATATCGAGGCGGTGCAGGCCGCGACCGGTGAGGCGGTGCAGGCGGTGAAGGAAATCGCGCAGGTGATCGCTCAGGTGGACGAGATCGCGGCGGCCATCGCGGCGGCGGTGGAGGAGCAGGGGGCGGCGACGCAGGAGATCGCGCGCAGCGTGACCGATGCGGCCAATGGCGCCGCCGGCGTGTCACGCTCGATCGCCGAGGTGGACCGGAACGTGGACGAGACCCGCGGCGCGGCGCGGCAGATGCGGGATGCGACGGAAGAGGTCAGCGCCCAGGGCGGCAAGCTGAAGCAGGGACTGGACACGCTGCTGGCGGAGCTGCGCGCGGCCTGAGCGGGTTGGCCGGGGTGGCTGGCGGCAATGCGGCGTCGGATGAGCAGCGGGCTGGGCATCCCGCGACCTCCTGGTGGGACCGGTGTGGCGTTGGCGGAACTGAGTGCGGCCTGAGCTGGGGCCGGCAGGAACCCGGAACCATGGACATAGCGCCGGTCCGGCCGCTGCCCGCGACCCCAGCCGCTTGCGGTGGTGCCCGGCGCCGGCCCATCCTGACTCCGGAGGATTGAAACCATGCGACGCCGGGACGCCGTGCTGCTGAGTTTTTCGGCCGGCGCCGCCGCGCACGCGCAGGCCCCCTGGCCGCAGCGCCAGCCGCGGCTGATCGTCCCCTTCGTCGCCGGCAGTTCGACCGACCAGGTAGCGCGGCTCATCGCGGCCCGGCTGGGCGAGGAGATCGGCACCGCCATGGTGCTGGACAATCGCGCCGGCGCCGGCGGGCTGGTGGCAAATCAGGTGGTGGCGCGCGCCGCGCCGGATGGACTGACCCTGCTGTTCGGCGGCTCCGGCGTCGCCGTCGCCGCGGCCATGAGCCGCGACCCGGGCTATGACCCGCTGACGGATCTGGTGCCCATCGCCAGCTTCGTTGCTAACCCGGCCCTGCTGGTGGTGCCGGCGAGCAGCCCGGTGCGCGGCATGGACGATCTGCGACGGCCCAAACCCGGCGGCTGGACCTATGGTTCCGGCGGGGTGGGGACGGTGGCGCATTTGGCCGGGGCGGCGCTGGTGGGGCGGCTGGGCATGGAGGCCAGCCACGTGCCCTATCGTGGCGCCAACGAGGCCGCGCTGGCGGTGCTGCGCGGCGACGTGGATTTCGCCTTCGCCATCGTCAACGTCACCCTGCCGATGGTGCGTGCGGGAGAGTTCCGGCCGCTGCTGCTGTCAGGTGCGCAACCTTCGCCATTGCTGCCGGGGGTACCGTTCCTGGCGCAGGTGGTGCAGGGCATGCTTCCGGTGACGTCTTGGGTGGTGCTGATGGGGCCGGCGGGGGTGCCGGCCGGGGTGGTGACGCGGCTTCACGAGGCCGGGGAGCGGGCACTGGATGACCCGGCTTTCGTAGCGCAGCTCACTCGTGACGGCGGCGAGATCGTTCGGTTTGCGTCGCCGACGGCGCTGGCGCTGGAATGGCGCGAAGACGTGGCGCGGCAACGCGAATTGCTGCGGCTTTCAGGCGCGCGGGCAGAATGAGCATCGAAATCTGGCTGCGCGACTACGACGGCCTGGGCGAACCGCGCTGCGGCACGGCGGACGACACCCGCACGGCGGCCTGGCTGCGCGATGCGGCGGCCGGGCTGGGCGCCAAGGCCTGGTTGGACGACTGGCCCCTGCAGCGGATCGTGCCCGGCGCCGCCGACCTCGCGATTGACAGTGCCGTCATCGAAGGCCTGCCTCTGTTCGACGCGCCTTCGGGCGAGGTCGAGGGGACGATGGGCCCGCTCGGAAGCTACAGCGACATCGGCTGGGCGCAAGTGGACCCCGCGGGCGCCTCCCTGCCAGGGCAGGAGGTGGCCAGCATGCGCGCTGCCAGCCGGCACCGCGCCATCGTGCTGGCGACGGGGCAGGGCGGCCTGGCGCCATTGAACGCACCAGGTTTTCCCGGGCATTTCGGCCCGCCGGTCCTACAGGTGCCGGGCCATGCCGCCGCGCGCCTGGCCGGAGCCCGCCGCGCCCGGCTGCGCGCCACCTATGGCCTCCTGCCCGCCGCCAGCGCCAACGTCCTGGCCAGCGCAAGAGGTGCCGACTGGCTGGTGCTGACGCCGCGCACCAGCTGGTTTACCTGCACCGCCGAACGCGGCGGCGGCATCGCGGTGTGGCTGGAGCTGCTGCGACGCGGTGCCGCCCGCTGCTACCTGGCCAGTGGCGGGCATGAGCTGGGTCACATTGGGCTAAAGCACGCCATGCGGGCGCGGCCGATCACCGAGGCCATGGTACTTCATCTCGGCGCCAACCTCGGCTGCGCCGGCGACGCCAAGCTGAATGTGCGGGCGCATGAGCCGGCGGCGGCGCGGCACATGGCCGACTATTTGGAGGCGGCGGGCTATCCGGCCGCCTCCCTGGCGGTCGCGCCCCGCGGCCGGGTGAATGGCGAAGCGCATGACATCGCCGCCGCCGGCCTGCCTTTCGTGTCGCTGATCGGCAGCAACCCGCTGTTCCATGCACGCGAGGACCGGCTTGCGAATGTGGATGCCCGACGCGTCGCCCTCATTGCAGAGGCCTGCGCCAACCTCATGGAAGCCATTGGATGAGGGCGGCCCTCAGTTCAGCCGCGCCGTCCGATTGAGTCGCAGCATCGCGGTCACATCCTCGGGCTGGGCAAACCGAGGAAAACTTCCGCCCGCCAGCGCATCCAGGCTCGGCGCCGGAATGTTCAGCCGCGAGGCATACACCCAGGAGTAACTCAGCACCCGCTGTACGAAAGCGCGGGTCTCGTTGATCGGGATGCTTTCGATGAACAGCAGCGGGTCCTGCCGGTGCTGTGCGCTGGGGAGCCAACGGGCCAAATTGCCAGGCCCGGCATTGTAAGCGGCCAGCAGCCGTATCAGGTCACCGCCCACCGTTTCATGCCGCGCAAGATAGTGTACGTAGCGCTGGCCGATCTCCAGCCCGAAGCCGGTCTCGTGCAGGCGGGAGGCGTTCTCGCCCCGCAGGCTGGGGTCGTTCGCCACATAGCTGGCGGTGGCCGGCATGATCTGCAGGATGCCGCGCGCGCCGGCGCGGGACACCGCGGCGGGGTCGAAACGACTTTCCTGCAATGCCAGGGCGTAGAGCAACGCCGGGTCAATCCGGTAACCGCCATCCGGTAGTAGCGTGGGCAAGGGGAAACGGGCGAAGTCGCGCGGCCGGCCATCCTCGCTCTGGCTCGCGGCGGCGACCTGGGTGGCCAGCGCCGTCATGCCGGCCTGGCCGGCGAAAGTGAGGATGGCCTGGGTCAACAAGCCGTTGCCGCGGCCCCGGCGAAACAGCAGGCGCAACTCCTCCTCGGCACGGCCGCGCTGGCCGACCTGGAGCAGCGCCATGGCGCGCCAGCCGCCCGCCGTCTCGGCCAGGGCCGAGGCGTCGGCGGCCGGGTTTTCCCAGGCGAAGCCGCTGGGCAGGCCCAGGGTGCGGCGGGCCAGCATGCCGTAGAAGGTGCGGGGTTCCTGTGCCGCCTGCAGCATCCAGCCGACATAGGCCTGTGGCCGTCGGGCGCGCA
>CAXTJY010000174.1:0-7625 GCA_964244395.1 uncultured Rhodovarius sp. | reverse complement strand
CCGCGACCTCCGCCATGAACAGCGCCAGCACCCCCGCCAGCGGCCCCAGCCCCACGGCGCGGACGAAGGCGAGCGCCCAGATGAGCTGGTCCATGCCGCGCAGTCCATCGAAGGCCCGGCGCAGCGAGAAGTGGAACAGCGCGTTCACCACCACGTTGCGCGCGCCCAGGAACCCCAGCGGCACCGCCACGACCGCAGCGGCGATCGTGCCGAGGAACGCCATCGCCACGCTCTCGCCCAAGCCCCGCAGGATGTCCTGCCACTGCTCCCCCGGGCTGGGCGGCACCATCTGCCGCAGGATGACGAACAGCCCCGAAACGCCCCGCGCCAGCCGCCCCGGCGTGATGTCGAACCACGCGCACAACGCCACCAGCCACCCGAGGAACAGCCCCGCCAGCACCCAGCGCAGGGCGCGCCGGCCCGGCGTGGGCCCGAACGCCGCGGGAACCCGCGTCCGCCAGGCAGCCGCGTCGCTCACTGCTCCCTCTCCCGTTGGGAGAGGGCCGGGGTGAGGGTGCTTGCCGAGAGGACCAGCATGGCGAGTTGCAGCGAAACCCTCACCCGGTCACCCGCGTGCGGGTCCGCTCGCTCACCAGATCGATCGCGCTCACCGTTAGCACCACCAGCACCAATATGGCCGAAATCTCCTGATAGTAGTTGAAGCTGATCACCGTGTACAGCTCCTGACCGATCCCCCCCGCGCCGACGAACCCGATGACCGTCGCCCCGCGCACGTTGATCTCGAACCGCAGCAGCACGTAGCTGACGAAGTTGGGCGCCACCTGCGGCAGGATCGCGTAGCGCACCCCCTGTGCCCAGCTTCCGCCAGCCGCCCGGATCCCGTCCAGCGGCCGCATGTCGGCATTCTCCACGACCTCGGCGAACAGCTTCCCCAGCGCGCCCACGGTATGCAGCATGATCGCGACGATACCCGCGAGCGGCCCCACGCCGACCGCCCATACCAGGATGAGCGCGTAGACGAGGTCCGGCACCGTGCGGAACAGCTCCAATCCCCGCCGGCACACCAGGTAAACGGCACGGTTCGGCGCCAGGTTCGCCGCCGCCGGGAAGCACAGCAGAAGCGCCAGCGCGGCCCCGCCCAGCGTCGCCAGCGCCGCCATCTGGCTCGTCTCGAACAGCAGCCACGCCCAGCTATCCAGCCGGTAGAACCAGTAGGCGACCGACCCCTCGACCTTCGGCCCCCCCAGCAGCGAATGCGCCCGCAGGTCCGGCGCCAGCTTCGAGAAATACTCGCCCACCCGAGGCAGCCCGGCCATCAGGTTCCCCGGCGACGCCTCCGACACCCACGCGCTCAGCACCAGCGCCGGCACCAGCACCAGCAGCCAGCCGAACCAGGCCAGCCGCCGCTGCCGCTGCCGCGCGGTGAACGCCGCCTCGAATCCCGTGGCGGCGCTCATCCGGTCATCGGCGGCGGCGCTCCGCCGCCTCCGCCTTCAGCATGTCCACGAACGGCTCGTAATCCTTGTGCGTGACCGGCTGGAAGCCGGGGCCGGACCCCATGTTGACCGCCTGGTAGATGTCCGGATGCTGCTGCGGCATCGCCAGATGCAGCGCCAGCATGTCGTCCCGGAACGACTGCGGCGTGTCCGCGCGCACGGTGATCGGGCCGTTGGTGATGGGACGCGAGCGCCACACGATGCGTAGCTTCGCCATGTCGAGCATCCGCTTCTCGACCATCGTCCGCAGGGTGCCGCGCGTGTAGCCCTGTGCGGCATCCCCCTGGCCCGAGGTCCAGGTGACGCCCGCGTCGTACTGGCCGCCCATGACGGCCACCACCGCCTGCTCGTGCCCCCCTGCGAAGCCGGTGCGGCCGAAGTAGGTGGTCGGATCGATCCCGGCCGCCCGGAACTCCGCCCGCGGGATCAGGTAGCCCGACGCGCTGTTGGGGTCCGACCAGGCCAGCGACTTGCCGCGCATGGCCGCCAGGTCGGCGATCCCTGCATCGGCCTTCACATACATGACCGAGACATAGGACGTGGTGCCGTCGGCCTCCAGTGCGGTCAGGATGGGGATCACCCGGCCGTCGCTCTGTATCCATGCGCTGGCATAGGCGGCCGGGGACATGATCGCGACCTCGAGTTGCCCGGCCGCGAAGGCCTGGATCACGCCCGCGTAGTCGGCCGCCGCGATCATGCGCGCGGGCACGCCGAAGGTCTGCTCCATCAGCTTCTGGTAGCCGCCATAGCGCTTCAGGCGGTCGGCATCGTTCTCGCCGCCCAGCAGCCCTATGCGGATGACCGGCACCTGGTCCGCCCAGGGCCGGCGCCCTTGCGCGACGGCAGGGCCGGCGCACAGCAGCCCGGCCCCGGCCAGGGCGAAACGACGAGACAGCATGGGACACCTCCAGCAACCAACGTGCCAGGGTGCTCCCGCTGCCCTCCGGGATCAACGGTGGCTAGCTGCGCTGCCGCCGGTTCGCGGCCTCCTCCTTCCGCAGGTCGACGAACACCTGGAAATCCTCGTGCTTCACGCGCTGGTAGCCCTTGCCGCCGCCGCGCTCGATCTGTTCGTAGACGGCCGGGTGGGTGGCCGGAAGTGCCAGGTGGAACTCCGCCATGTCCTCGCGGAACGCCTCGGGCGTGTCGCGCCGTACGGTCAGCGGCCCGTTCAGGATCGGCGCCGAGGTCCACAGGATCTTCAGGTCGCTCATTTTCAGCATACCCTTGGCGACCATCTCGCGCAGGTTGCCGCGGGTGTAGCCCTCGGACATCTCGCCGATGCCGCTGGCCCAGGTCACGGCGCCGTCATACTGCTTCTGCAGCACCGCGACCACCGCCTGCTCGTGCCCGCCGCCGAAGCCGGTCTTGCTGAAATACTTGCCAGGCTCCGTGTCGATGCCCGACTTCAGCTCCGACCGCGGGATCAGGTAGCCCGACGTGCTGTTCGGGTCCGCCCAGGCCAGGCTGTGACCCTTCATCGCCGCCAGGCTGTCGATGCCGCTGTCGGCCCGAACCACCAGCACGCTGCGGTACGAGATGCTGCCGTCCTTCTCGATCGCGACAACCAGCGGCTCCACGCCCCCGTTGGTGTCCATCCAGGCGCCCGCGTAGCCGGAGGACCCCATCGACGACAGCTCGATCTGCTTCGCGCCGAACGCCTGGATGACGCCCGCGTAGTCGGCCGCCGGGAACAACCGCACCGGAACCTCGAACGTCGTCTCCAGCAGCTTGCGGTAGGCGTCGTAGCGGCCCAGGCGGTCGCTGTCGTTCTCGCCGCCCAGCAGCCCGATGCGGAGCGTGGGAACCTGCGCCGCCCAGGCGCGCTTGCCGGCGGCGGGCATCGCGGTTTGGGCCCGTGCGGAGAGCCCCGCTGACAATAGGCTGGCGGCGGCAAGCAGCGTGGTGCGGCGGTTCAGCATGGATGGCTCCTGCGTGTGTTGGCACGCAGATACAGGCCACCGATGACGCAATGAGGACAGTATAGTTTCAGTTTGGTGACGGCGCCCGCGGCATCACGGGCAGATATATCCCGCCCCGCTCGGGTTCTTGAAGCACCCCACGCTCTCCGGCAGCAGCGCCTTCGGCAGCGCCAGCACGATGTCGGGCGCCACCACGGTGAACGCGATGACGGCGACGAACACGATGTACAGCGGGAACGACCGCCGCATCGCCCGCCCGAACGACACGCCGACGAACTTCGCCGCCACCAGCAGCGACAGGCCGTACGGTGGCGTGATCAGCCCGAACACCAGCGTCGTGATCACCACGACGCCCATATGCACCGGGTTGATGTCGCCCAGCTCCGTCAACCTGTTGATGATCGGCATGAAGATGATGATCGCCGGCACCGCGTCCACGAAGTCGCCCACGATCACGAACAGCACCACCAGGCACAGCATGATCAGCCGCGGATCGGTGCCCGCGAACTCGATGATCCAGCCCGAGACGATGTCGGGACCGCGCAGATAGGCCAGCATCCACCCGAACGCCGAGGCCCCCGCGACCGCCGCCAGCGGGATCGCATACACGAGGCCCGCATACATGAAATCCCGCGGCAACTCCCGCAGGTGCCCGGCCCGCAGGCACGGGATCAGCACCAGCAGGATGTAGAACACCGCGATCATCCCCGCCTCGGTCGGCGTGAACCAGCCCGACAGGATGCCGCCCATGATGATCACGGGGATGATCAGCGGCAGCGACGAGCCGCGTAGCGCCAGCCCGAACTCCCGCATCGTCGCCCGCGGCTTCAACTGGCCCACCGGACCGAAGAAGTAGCTGTAGACCATCAGCCCCGCGCCGATCAGCACGCCGGGCACGACGCCGCCCAGGAACAGGCCGCCGATCGACACGTTCCCGGTCGCCCCGTACACCACCGCCATGATGCTCGGCGGGATCAGGTTCGCCATGGTCGACGCGCAGGCGATCAGCGCCGCCGTGAACCCCCGGTCGTACCCCTCCCGGTCCATCTCCGGCGCCACCGTCCGGCTCAGCACCGCGACGTCGGCGGTTGAGGAGCCGGAGATGCCCGCGAAGAACAGGCTGAATAGCGTGATCACCTGCGCCAGCCCCCCGCGCAGGTGCCCCACCATCGCCTGCGACAGCCGGATCATGCGGTGCGTGATGTCGGCCGAGGTCATCAGCTCGCCCACCAGCAGGAAGAACGGCACGGCCAGCAGCGCCTCGGAATCGATGCCGTGGAACAACTGGCCCACGATCGAACCCAGGCTGATCGGCGTCAGCGCCGTCGCGACCAGCACGCCCGCGATCAGCGCGAAGGCGACGGGCACGCCCATGTAGCCGAGGCCGAGGAAAATCCCCGACATCAGGAACAGCACGCCTGCGTTGTTCATCCCGCCGTCCCGCGGGCCATCCCATGCGCCGGCGACCCATGGGCTGTGGCGCGGGCTGCTGCATTCGCGGCCTCGGATTCCTCCAGCTCGGTATCCTCCGGCCCCTCGAAGCCCCGCCGCAGCCCGCACACCAGTTGCTCCGTGGCGAACAGCGCGATCAGCGCCCCCGACAGCGGGATGATGATCGTGTAGACGCCCAGCGGGATCAGCGACGGCATGCGGAAGCTGCCGAGGTCGTTCAGGTAGTTGACATAGCCGAACCACACCATGCACAGCGCGACGCCGATGACGACCAGGCGGTTGAATGCCTCGATGGCCTGGCGCAGGGGCCCGCGCATCCGCTTCGTCAGCTCCGCCAGGAACAGGTGGTCGTTGCGCCGCGTCGCCGCCGCCATGCCGATGAACACGCCGTAGGCGAACAGCCCCGTCGTCACCTGCTGCAGCCACAGCCACGGAGCCCCGATGGTGCGGGTAACGACGTCGCAGAACACCGACAGCGTGAACCCCGCGATGCATACGCCGCACAGTACCATCAACCCGGCCTCGACCCCGTCGAGCGCCGCCCACTTCAGGTGCCGGTGCCGCCGCAGCACCAGCGTCCGGCTGTCCATCCCGCGCCCCCCTGGCGCCGCGCTACTTCACCGCCCGCACCAGCCCCAGGATCTCCACCGCCCGCGGCCCAAGCTCCGCTGCCAACTGGTCCTGGATCGGCTGCGCCACCTTCATGAACCCCGACTTGTCCACCTCGGTCACGATCTTCACGCCCAGCTTCGACAGCCGCGCCGCACTCTCCTTCTCCAGCGACATCGCCTTCGCCGGCTCCAGCCGCCCCACGTCGTTCGCCGCCGCCTGCACCCACTCCCGCTCCTCGGGCTTCAGGCTGTCCCACGCCTTCTGGCTGACCCAGAGCATGTTCATGTTCGCCTCGTGCTCGGTCATCGAGATCACGGGCGCCACTTCGTAATGCTTGTTCGCCTGGTAGATGTTCACCCCGTTCTCGGCGAAGTTCACCACCCCGGTCTGCAACGACGTGTACACCTCGCCGAACGGCATGTGCACGGTCTGCGCGCCATAGGCCGGGAACGACGCGTCCTCGGTCTTCGTCGCCTGGACGCGCACCTTCTCGCCCTTCAGGTCCGCGACCGAGGTGACCGCCTTCTTGCCGTACATGTTGCGGAACCCGAGCGTCAGCAGGGTCAGCGGACGCGCGCCCTGCACGGATTCGGTGATCATGGCCTTGAACGCGCGGTCGACGGCCGGGTCGGTGATGGTGGCGATCAGGTGCTTCTCGTCGCGGAACAGGAAGTGCAGCGACATCACCCCGGCCTGCGGCGCCACGGTCGACGCGTTCGCCGTCGCACTCAGGATGAAGTCGATGTCGCCGGAGCGCAGCTTCTGCAGCATCACCGGCTCCTGCCCCAACTGGGCGCCGGGGAACTGGTCGATGCTCATCCGCCCGCCGCTCAGCCGCTGCAGCGTCGCATCGAACGTATCGGCCGCGAAACCGTAGCCGGTCGAGCGCGGCTGGTCATAGCCGAACGTGAACTTGCGCGTGGTCGCTTGCCCCTGGGCCTCCGCGCCAGTGGCCGCGAACGCGATCATCAACGCCCCGGCAACGAGTGCCCGGCGCGAGCCTCCCTCGATGAACTGCATTTGCTTTCCACCCGTTTATTATTTTTTTATAACGGGCGGATGCTCGCCACGCGGGCGGCATGTTGTCAACGAAATGTTTTGCCCGAAACGCCCGATGAAGGCCCGGTGAACGACCGGTCAGATCACCGCGATCGGCGGTCGCACCGGCACGCGGTCGGCCGGGTTGTCGTGGAACTCGTCCTCGCTGACGCCATATACGTCGCGCACCCGCTCGGGCGTCAGCTCCGCTGGCGTGCCGTCGAACACGATACGGCCGGCGGACAGGGCGACGATCCGGTCGCAATAGTGCCGCGCGGTGTCGAGGTGATGCAGGTTCACCAGCACCGTCAGCCCATCCTCCCGGTGGATGCGCGCCAGCGCGTCCATCACCACCCGGGCGTTCCGCGGGTCCAGGCTCGCGATCGGCTCGTCCGCCAGCATCAGCCGCGGCTCCTGCAACAGCGCCCGGCAGATCGCCACCCGCTGCTGCTGCCCTCCCGACAGCGTGCCGGCCCGTTGCAACGCCGTGGGCGCCAGGTCGAACCGCTCCAGCGCGTTCAGCGCCATCGTCCGCTCGGCCGCCGTGAACAGCCCCAGCAGGCTCGCCACCTGGCCCCGGTGGTTCAACCGGCCCATCAGCACGTTCGTCAGCACGTCCAGCCGCGGCACCAGGTTGAACTGCTGGAACACCATCGCGCACGCCGTCCGCCAGTCGCGCAGGCCCTTGCCGCGCAGCCGGGTCACCTCGGTGGTGCCGAACCGGATCGTCCCGCCCGTCGGCTCCTGCAGCCGGTTGATCATCCGCAGCAGCGTGGACTTGCCCGCGCCCGACCGCCCGATCACCCCCACCATCTGCCCCGCCGGCACGCTCAGCGTGATGCCGTCCACGGCGGCGACCGCACCGAACCGCCTCGTCAGCCCCTCGATCTGCAACATTGGCCCCGCCATCGTCATTCGGGACCCTCCCTACCGATCCGCCCGCCTGTCCAGGGTGACCGTTCCGTGACACGGTCCGGCCTCAACCAAGCCGAGCATGCCATGATCATCGACCTCCGCATCTACACGACGAAGCCCAACCGCACCGCGGAGTTCGTCGCCCTCTACAAGGAGCACGCCTGGCCGCTCCAGCAGAAATACCTCGGCCGCTGCCTCGGCTGGACCACCACCATCGAGGGCCAGCTCA
>CAXTJY010000173.1:3336-7634 GCA_964244395.1 uncultured Rhodovarius sp. | reverse complement strand
CCGGCGAATTCCAGGAGCCGTCGCTGGGGGTGGCGGCGAAGGCGTTGCCGTGCCGGTCCACCACGGCCACGAAGGAGGTGTCGGCCTCCACCATCGGCAAGGCGAGCCGGCTGGCTTCCGGCACCGCAAGCCCGCCCAGGATGGGTTCCGGCATGCCGGGATGCGCCATGGCGCCGATGCCCGCGACGCGGGCGGCGATGTGCTGGTCCGACAGCAGTTCCGCCACCGGTACGTCCTGGAAGTTGGGGTCGCCGAAGAAGGCCTCGCGGTCGGCCATGGCCAACTTCACACATTCCACCAGCGTGTGCAGATATTCAGCCGAGTTGTGCGCCATGCCGCCGATGCCGGCGGCCTCGGCCAGCAACAGCGCCTCGCTCAGCGCCGGGCCCTGGCACCAGGGGCCGCTGGCCAGCAGCTCGTGGCCGCGCCAGGGGGTGCGGACCACCGGCTCGATCGGGCTGTGGAAGCCTGCGAGGTCCTCGCGCGACAGCCAGCCGCCTTCGGCCTTCTGATGCGCCACGATGGCGGCGGCGATGTCGCCTTCGTAGAAGGCAGCGCGGGCGGCGCGCAGCCCGGCCTCGCGCGTTGGCGCGGCGCGGGCCTCATCGGCCATGTATTGCAGGGTGCGGGCGAGGTCGGATTGGACAAAGCGCTCGCCGACTTCCGGGATGCGGTTACCGGGCAGGAAGATGGCGGCGTTGGAGGGGTAGCCGGCGTAGTCCGCGTGATGCGTGGCAATGCTGTCGCGCAGGAGGGGGAACACGGCGAAGCCTTCGCGGGCGTAACGGATGGCAAAGCTGACGACATCCTCGAAACGCCAGGTGCCGTGGCGCGCCAGGGCGGTGATCCAGGCATCGGGCGCGGCGGGGACGACGGTGCGGCGGACGCCGTTGGGGATACGGCCATTGTGCTCGCGCATGAACACGTCGGGCGGCAGGGCGGCCGGCCAATGGCCCAGGCCGGCGATGCTGGTGACGGTGCCATCGGCCAGGCGGATGAGGATGGGGGCCACCCCCGCCACGTTGACCAGGTCGGGCAGCAATACGCCCAGGCAGATGCCGGCGGCGCAACCGGCATCGATGGCGTTGCCGCCATTCTCCAGCACGGTGATGGCGGCGGTGCTGGCCAGGTAGTGGCCGGCGGAGACCGCGTGGGTGGGTCCGTAAAGGGTGGGGCGCATGGCGAAACCTCCGTTCCGCCATGCAGCCTACATCATTGCCAGTTGCCGCGAACCCACGTCCGGCGGCCGTCGCGCTCGTCCCAGCGGGGTGCCTGCCATTGCGCGGATTCGCGGCCGCGATAGTGCCGACCCGGGACCCAGGTGTAGTCGCGGCGACCGCGATCCCAGTAGCCGGGGCGCCAGCCGTAACCGCGGCGCTCGCGGCCAGGTGGTTCGGGGCGTGGCTCCGGAATCGGGCGCCATCCCGGCTGGGCTTCAGCCGTGCCGGCGGTGACTGTCAGGCCGGCCGCGATGGCAGCCAGCGCTGGAAAGAGGTGCCGTCTTTGCATGGACTGATTTCCTCGCGGCCCGGGGTTGCCCGCCATGATCCGCCGTTGGAAGCTGGAAGGATGGAAGAACCACCCGTCCTGCTCTCGCGCGACGCGCGCGGCATTGCCACCGCCACGCTGAACCGCCCGCGTTTCGGCAATGCCTATAACGCGGCGCTGCTGGATGGGTTGATCGCCGGGCTTCGCGAACTTGCCCCGGACCCGACCGTCCGCGCCCTGGTCATCCGTGGCGCGGGGAAGCATTTCCAGGCGGGGGCGGACCTGAACTGGCTCGCGGCCATGGCGGAGGAACTGCCGGAGAGTGCGCTGGCGGCGAGCATGGGGACGGTCACCGCCATGCAGCTTCTGAACGAGTTTCCCAAGCCTACCTTTGCCCTGGTGCGCGGCGCGTGCTTCGGCGGTGGTGCCGGCATGGTGTGCTGCGTGGATGTGGCTCTGGCCACGCCGGACGCGCATTTCGGCCTGACCGAGGTGCGGGTGGGCGTGTCGCCCTCACCCATCTCGACCCACATGGTCAACGCCATCGGCCTGCGGCACACGCGGCGCTATGCGTTGACCGGGGAGCGTTTCGACGCCGCCGAGGCGCTGCGGATCAACCTAGTGCATGAGGTGGTGGCGGAGGACGCGATCGAGGCCAGGCTGGCGCATATCCTGGACGAGACGATGCTGAGCGGGCCGACCGCCATGGCCAACACCAAGGACAGCTTCCTGGGCGCCAATGGGCTGAAGCTTGATTCCCGGGAAATGGCGCAGCTCGGCCATGAATCCGCCAGCCAGCGCGGCAGCGCCGAAGGCCGGGAGGGGTTGGCGGCATTCCGGGAGAAGCGAAGGCCGAGCTGGTACATGGCCGGTTGAGCGCTGGCCGACGCCTGCGCCGATGCGGCGGGCCGGCGGCTGCGGATTTTCGACCCATGAACCTACCGTGCCCGTTGCCGGAACCGCCGTGGGTTCACCCACCACGACGGGCCAGGGTGACTAACGGGAGGAGGTCATCGTCGGTAATCCGCCTCTGTCACGTGCTCCAACCACTCCACCACCTTGCCATCCAACCCCTCCTGGATGGCGATGTGGCTCATGCCGGTCGTCGCTGCCGCGCCGTGCCAATGGCGCTCGCCGGCGGCGAACCACACCACGTCGCCCGGGCGGATTTCCTCCACCGGGCCGCCATCGCGCTGCGCCCAGCCGCAGCCGGCGGTCACGATGACGGTCTGGCCCAGCGGATGGGTGTGCCAGGCGGTGCGGGCGCCGGGTTCGAACGTGACATGCGCCGCCGCAGTACGGGCCTGGCCTTCCGGGCCGAACAGAGGGTCGATGCGGACCCGGCCGGTGAACCATTCCGCCGGGCCCTGCTGCGAGGGGCGAGAGCCGGCGCGGTGGATGTGCATGGGGTGAACTCCGGGCGAATGCTTCCCGGCATCATGCGATGGCACTGACGCTGCGGCTACCGCCCGCCATTCGCCCGGTGCATTCGCGCAGCCGCGCCACCGCCGCGCCCACATGGCGGTCAAACCTGACGCAGCCGCTCAGGGCGCGAAGTCGATGATGAGGATGTCCAGATCCCGATCCGGCGTGAAGTCTCGGTAACGGACCTCGAAACGACGGTCATCCAGGCGACGCACGCCGGTGCCGCAGAAGCTCAGCAGGGAGCGCGGATTGCCCTTGTCGATCACCAGCCGGAAGTCGCGGATCGGCCCGGCCCAGTTGGCGCCGGAGCGAAGCACGTATTGCAGCCAGACCTCGGAATAGTTCGCCGCCTCGCTGGGGCGCCGGGCAGCCCGGCGGCGATCGAGGGCGGTGAGGAAGTCACTATCGAAGAGCTCTTCCTGGTCGAGGCGGATGGCCTCCGAGCGGGTGAGGGCAAGACCGCCGATGCCGATGGCGGCCGTGCTGTCATTGGCGCGGGCGGGGGCGGCGGCGGCGAGGCCCAGCGCCAGCGCCCATGTGGCGCGGCGCAGGCACGTGGTGATCATGGCGTTATTCCGGGCGGATGCTGTCCAGCATGATGATGCGGTGCAGGCGGCGGCTGTAAAGCGTCTCGTCCCACTCCGTGGCGCGGTGCAGCGAGCAGCGGTTGTCGCTCATCAGCACGTCGCCGGCGCGCCAGTCGTGGGCGTGGACGAATTGTGGTTGGATCATGTGGGCCAGCAATTCGGCGAAGAGCGCCCTGCCCTCCTCTTCCGGTATGCCCAGGATTTCGCTGCCCCACTCGCCGCCGAGATAGAGGCCGCGGCGACCTGATTCCGGGTGGGTGCGAACCAGCGGGTGGATGACATCGGGGAACTTGGCCGCCTCGGCGGCGCATTGCTCTTCGGTGGCGTCGGGGAACAGCTCGCGGAACAGGCGGGCGCGGCTGTGCAGCAGCTTCAGGCCGACGACGCGCTGGCGGGTGGCCTCGGGCAGCGCCTCCCATGCGGCGATGCCGTTGGCGTAGCGGGTCTCGCCGGAGACCGGCGGCACCTCGATGGCGTGCAGGAAGGTGAACAGGCCGGCGTGTTCGAGGTGGTAATGGTCGGTGTGCCAGTTCAGGCCGACCTTGGGGGCGCCGATGGCCTTGCCGTCCTCCATGGCGTTGCCGACGATGAAGAGCTCATGGTGGTCGCGGTGGCAGAGGTCGCGGCGCGAGTGCAGGTCGATGTCGTCGCCGAAGCGGCGGGCGAAGGCGAGGTAGCCTTCGGGTGTGAGGTGGGTCTGGCCGCGGATCAGCAAGAGGGTCCGGTCGACGCAGGCGCCGCGCAGGATGGCGGTCATTTCCTCGTCGGGCGGGGCCATCAGATCGACATTGCCGATCT
>CAXTJY010000173.1:0-3326 GCA_964244395.1 uncultured Rhodovarius sp. | reverse complement strand
GTTCCAGGTCGCGCTCGGCCAGGCCGCGGCGGGCGGCGGCGGCGCGCCAGGCGTTCATGCCGGCGGCCATGTCAGGCGGTCTCCATGACCAGGCGCAGGCGGGCCTTGTCGGTGTCGGAGGTCAGGAAGCGGTCGTAGAGGGGGCGGGCGGCGGCCTGGAAGGGCGCCTTGTCGGGCTCGACGACGGTGACGCCGCGGGCGCGGACATCCGCGGCCAGGGCGGCTTCGCCATCGACGACGAATTGCCGCTCGAAGACGGCGCTTTCCTCGCCGGCCTGGATGAGGGCGGAGCGCAGGTCGGGGGCGAGGGACTGGTATTTGCGCTCGCTGAGGACGACGGGGGCGGTGAGGCTGAGCCAGCCGACGGTGGTCCAGTGGCGGGCGACTTCGTAGAATTTCTGGGCGACGTAGTTGGTGTAGGCGGCCTCGGCGCCGTCGACGACGCCGACCTGGATGGCGGAATACAGCTCGCCATAGGCCAGCGGCGTGGCGTTGGCGCCGAAGGCGTTGAAGGCGGCGACGTGGACGGGGTTCTGCTGGGTGCGGATCTTCTTGCCGCGGAGGTCGGCCATGCCGGCGCAGGCGTCGCGCGTCATGATGTGGCGGACGCCGGAGGAATACAGGCCAAGCACGCGGAAGCCGCGGCCCAGCGAGGCCTGGGCGAGCTGCGCCATGGCGGGCGTGGCCGCTACCCGGGCGAGATGGCCGTAGTCGCGGATCAGGAAGGGCATGTCGAGCAGCTGGTAGTCGCGCACGAAATTGGCGAAGGCGGCGTGGCTGGGGACGGCGAGGTCGATGGTGCCGAGGGCCACGCCCTCCACCATCGGCAGTTCGTTGCCGAGGGTGCCGTTCGGGAAGATCTGCAGGCCTAGGCGGTTGCCGGTGATCTCGCGCAGGCGGCGGTCCATGAATTTCAGGCCCTCATCCTGCACCTCGCCGATCGCGTTGGTGTGGGCGGCGCGCAGGGTCACGGTCTGCGCCAGCGCCGGGCGGGCGATGAAGGCGGCGGTGAGTGCGGCGGCGGTGCGGCGGGTGAGCATGGGGGTTTCCTTCATGGCAGGACAAGGCGCGGCAGCCACAGGGTCACCTGCGGCACGTAGGTGCAGAGCATCAGCACGGCGACGAGGGGGATCAGCGGTATCCAGATCACCCGCGCCACTGCGCCCACCGGGCGTCGGGCCACGGTGCAGGCGACGAACAGGCAGATGCCGTAGGGCGGCGCGACCAGGCCGATGGACAGGTTGATGGACATGATCAGGCCGAAATGCAGCGGCTCGATGCCCAGGCCGACCGCCACCGGCATCAGCACCGGCATCAGGATCAGCAGGGCCGAGATCTCCTCGAAGCACATGCCCACGAAGAGCATCAGCAGGTTTACCATCAGCAGGAACAGGAGTTGGCTGCCGCCGACGGCGCCGAACCAGCCGGCGATCATCGCCGGCACGTCCTGAATGGCGACGAGCCAGGAGAAGATGGAGGAGGTGCCGACGATGATCATGACGGCGGCCGAAATGCCGACGGTGCGCAGCATGAGGTCCGGGAGGGCGGAGAGCTTGAGTTCGCGATAGATGGTGAGGTCGATGGCCAGGCCGGCCGCCACCGCCAGCACACCGGCTTCGGTGGGAGTCACCACGCCGCCGACGATGCCGCCGACGATGATGATGGGCAGCGCCAGCGCCGGCAGCGCCTGGACGAAGGCGGTACGCAGGCGCGGCAGCGAGAACGGCTCGGTGTCCGAGTAGCGTTCGGGGTCGCGGCGGGCGTAGAGCCAGTGGGTGAGCATCAGGCCGGCCGAGGCGATCAGGCCGGGGATGATACCGCCCAGGAACATCTGCCCGACGGAGAGGTCGCACACCATGGCGAGGACGACCATGATGATGCTGGGCGGGATGATGGGGCCGAGCGCACCGGCGGCGGCGACGCAGGCGATGGAATAGTCGATGTCGTAGCCGCGCCGCCGCATTTCGGGCAGCAGGATGGAGGAGACTGCCGCGGTGTCGGCGCTGCCGGAGCCGGATATGCCGGAGAGGAAGGTCGAGGTGACCGTCGCCACCATGAACAGGCTGCCGCGCACCCAGCCTACGAGCGCCGCGGCCAGGCCGACGATGGCCTTGGCGATGCCGCCATGTTCCATGATCAGGCCGCTGAGGATGAAGAACGGGATGGCCATCAGCGGGAAGCTGTCCAGCCCGTTCCACAGCCGCTGGCCGACGACGACCATCGGCACGTCGGTGGCCAGTGCGAGGGTCAGCGCGGCGGCGACGCCCAGCACGAACACCATGGGCGCGCCGGCCACCAGTAGCACAGCGAAGGAGGAGAAGGTGAGGCCCACTAGCCGGGCACCAGGCGGAGGGGTGCGGGGCGGCTCATCTCAATCGACCCGCACGCCGCCGCCGGTGGTGATGGGCGTGATCCCCAATATGGCGCCGCCGAAGGCCAGCGCCGTCTCCAGCGCGAAATAGGCGGCGCCGATGGGCAGCATGGCGTAGGGGATGTCCATCGGGATCTGCAGACCGGGGCTGGTCTGCCAGGCGCCGACCTGCATCAGCAACAGCCCGCCCTCGAACACGACCCAGAGGAACCACAGGCACAAGCCGCCCACCGGCACCAGCAGGGCGCGGGCCAGCAGGGGTGGCAGGCGCTCCACCACAAGCTCGATAGAGACGTGCAGCCGGGCGCGCATGGCGTAGCCGCTGCCCAGCAGCACCATCCAGATCTGGGCGAAGGTCGCGGCTTCATCGGCGCCGGCGATGGAACGGTTGAAGCCGTAGCGCCCCACCACCTGGGCCAGGATGAGCAGCACCATCAGGGCGAGCAGGGTGATCAGCATCAGGTCCACCAGCCGGCGCAGCCCAGCCAGGGCAGCGCGGGCGAGCCGCAGAGGCATGGCCGGCAGGGGCGCTGTTTCGGCGGTGGCGGGCATGGCGGCAGGGTTGGGCAGCGATGGACGGCCGGCAAGCGGTGGGGAACGGCTGGTGCGGGGCGCGGCGCGCGGGTCGCCACGGATTGCGGCAGCGTTGGGCCTCACTGCCCGGTCCTGCTGCACCCCCGGCGCCTGCGCATCGCCGCTGATGCTGGATCGTTGCTGGCACGCCCGCGTGCATCGCCGCCCTTGCGGTCGGTCGCCTTCCGGGCTTCCTGCACCCGATGCTGCCCCAACTTCCCGTCCATGAAGCGCTGCCCGCGCTGACAGCGTTCACCAGCGTAATGTCGGACGTCATCAAGGGACTGCTGGGTGCCGCGGGCGCGTCGACCGACCTGGCCAACAACACCGGCGTGGCATCATTCGCCGAGGGCGCCGTGCGAGCCCTGGGCTTCATCGTCGA
>CAXTJY010000172.1:5648-7675 GCA_964244395.1 uncultured Rhodovarius sp. | reverse complement strand
GGCTGCAAGCCATGCAGCGGCGCGGCAGCCCCGGCGCAGCCGCGGCGCTGGCCTTGCAGGATGATCCGCAGCGCTTTCTTCCCACCGTCCAGGTCGGCATCACCATGGTGGGAATCGTCGCCGGCGTGTTCGGCGGCAGCGCCATCGCGGGCCCGGTAGGCGCGGCGCTGGAAGGGCTGCCGGTGGTCGGCCGCTTCGCCCAGCAGGTCGCCTTCACCCTGGTCGTCGTGCTGATCACCGCGCTCAACCTCATCCTGGGCGAGTTGGTGCCGAAGCAGATCGCGCTGCGCGACCCCGAAACCATCGCGGTGATGGTGGCGCGCCCCATCGCCTGGCTGGCCCGCGCCACCGGCCCGTTCGTCTGGGTGCTGTCGTCGCTCACCTCCGTCATCCTTCTGTCGCTCCGGCTGACCAAGCCGGTGGACCAGGGCATCACCGAGGAAGAGGTCAAGGCCGTCGTCGCGGAAAGCGTCGAGACCGGCGCGCTCGACAGCGAGGAGCGGCACATGATCGAGCGGGTGCTGCGCCTGGCCGACAAGCCGGTGCGCGCCCTGATGACGCCGCGCACCGAGGTCGCCTGGCTCGACCGCAACGCCGAGCCGCAGGAGATCGCCGCCGCGCTGCGTGCGCGCGACGTTACCCGCTTCATCGTCGCCGACGGCAACATCGACACCGTGGCAGGCGTGGTGATGGCCAAGGATCTGCTGGATCAGGTGTTGGAGGGGGCGCCGATGCAGCTCGCCCCCCTGCTGCGCCAGCCCATGGTTCTGCCCGACAGCCTGACCGCGCTGGACGCGTTGGAGCGCCTGCGCACCGACCGCATCGGCCTGGCCCTGGTGCTGGACGAATACGGCAGCTTCGAGGGGGTGGTGACCGCGTCCGACCTGCTGGAGGCCATCGTGGGCGAAATGGGGCCGGCGCCGGAATCGCCCAAGCCAGGCACCACCACGCGGCACGACGGCAGCCTGTTGCTCGACGGCATGCTGGCCAGCGACGAACTGCGCGCCCGGTTGGACCTGCCGGAGCTGCCGCATGCCGGCACCTACCACACGGTAGGCGGGCTGATGTTCGCATTGCTGGGCCGGCTGCCGCGCGAGGGCGACCGCATCATCTGGTCCGGCTGGCGGTTCGAGGTGCTGGACATGGATGGCCGGCGCGTGGACAAGGTGCTGGCGCTGCGCGAGGAGGAGGCGGGCTGATGCCCGCCGCCGCCACGGCGCGGGCCGGGTGAGGCCCTGCCTGGCCTTCGGCAACGGGCAGGGGCCATCGGCCGTCCCATGAAGATTTGCCTCACCTTCGACAACGGGCCTGAGCCCGAAGCCACGCCGCAGGTTCTGGCGGTGCTGGCCCGGCACGGCATCCGCGGCACCTTCTTCGTCATCGGCGCCAAGCTGCGCCGGCGGCGGGCGCTGGCCGAGCGGGCGGTGGGGGAGGGGCACTGGGTTGGCAACCACACCATGCATCACGGCGTGCCGCTCGGCCAACGCCCCGCCGCCGAAGCGCTGGCCGAGATCGAGGATGCCGAGGCGGAACTGGGCGACCTCAACCCGCACCGGCTGTTCCGCCCGAATGGCGGCGGCGGCGTGCTGGGGCCGCATCTGCTGCACCGCGCCGTGCTGCCGCATCTCGAAGCCACCCGCCGCACCGTCGTGCTGTGGAACGCTATCCCGCGCGACTGGGACGACCCCGCAGGCTGGCCTGACCGGGCGCTGGCACTGCACGAAGCGGCCGCGGCGCCGCTGCTGATGGTGCTGCACGACATGGACCACGCCTGCTGGCGGCAGCTCGACCGCACGCTGGGCCGGCTGGCCGACGCCGGCGCCGAATTCGTGCAGGAGTTTCCGGAAGGCTGCGTGGCGTTGCGGGACGGAAGCTGGCTGTGCGACCCTGCGTCCGTTGCTTCGGGAGGATAGAGCGCCATGCAGCGCCGCAGTATGATCGCCGTGTCGCTGGCCGCGCCAGCCTTGGCGCAACCCGCTTGGCCCGACCGGCCGATCCGCCTCGTCGTCGCCTTCCCCGCCGGCAGC
>CAXTJY010000172.1:0-5638 GCA_964244395.1 uncultured Rhodovarius sp. | reverse complement strand
TGCCATGTCCGTGTCCCGCCGCGCCGCCCTCGCTTTGCCGATGCTGCTGTGCGGCCGGCCCGCCGCCGCCGCCGATATTCCCACCCGCCCGCTCCGCCTCGTCGTGCCCTTCGCCGGTGGCACCAGCACCGACATCATCGGCCGGCTGATCGCAGGCCACCTCTCCGCCGGCCTGGGCGGCGCGACCGTGGTGGTGGACAACCGGCCGGGGGCGGGCGGCACCATCGGCAGCCAGGCGGTGGCTCAGGCCCCGCCCGATGGAAACGCCTTTCTGCTGGGCACCATCGGTACCCACGCGGTGAACCCGCATCTGATGCCCAATCTGGGCTACGATCCGGAGCGCGACTTCACCCCCATCATCGCCCACAGCAAGACCAAGCTGCTGCTGGTGGTGCGGCCCGCGCTGGGCCCGCGCGGCATGGCGGAGTTCCTGGCGCTGGCCCGCCGCCGGCCGCTCTCCGTCGGCACCTCCGGCACCGGCGCGGCCGGACATCTGGCACAAGCGCTGATGACCGAGGCCACGGGCGTCGAGACCACCCACGTGCCCTACCGCGACGCCGGCCGGGCGATGACGGACCTGCTGAGCGGCACGCTGGACGCCATGTTCTACCACACCCAGTTCGTCCGCCCCCACATCGAGGCCGGCAGCATCCTGGGCCTGGGCATCACCGGCGCCGGGCGCAGCGCCCTGCTGCCCACGGTGCCGACCTTCGCCGAGGCCGGCCTGTCGCAGATCAGCATCGAGGCATGGTGGGCGGTGTACGGACCGCCGCGCCTGCCGCCGCCGATCACCGCCCGGGTCAACGCCATTCTGGACGAAGCCCTGCGCCAGCCCGAGACCGCCGCGGCGATGGACCGCAACGGGGTGGAGCCCATGGGCGGACCGCCGGCTGCGCTGGTCACGCTGCAGCATGCCGAGCTGGCGCTGTGGCGGGAGGTCGTGCGGCGGGCCGGGATCACGGCGGAGGGGTAGAGTCGTCATGGCCCCGGCACCGTTTGACCACGACCTCACGGGTGGAAATGGCGTATTCCCCTCAGCCCTGGCAATGTGGCTCATGCAGCGAGCGTTCTGCGTTCCCGTCGTGCCGGTTGGCAGGCGCTCTCGTCCTTCGCTCCGGGCATCCGATGGCGACGATCGTGTTTTTCGCGAACAAGGGTCACACTTCACTGCCGTAGTCGGCGCCGCCTGCCGGGACGCTTGGGAGCGACGCCGATGATCGAGGCTGATTACGTGGTGGTGGGTGCGGGCTCGGCCGGCTGCGCCGTCGCGGGCCGTCTGGCCGAAATCCCCGGCGCCACCGTGGTGCTGCTGGAGGCCGGCGGTCGCGCCCGGAACCCCTGGCTGCACATCCCCATCGGCTACGCCAAGACGATGTATCACCCGACGCTATCCTGGAATTTGAAGACCGCCGCTGAGCCGGAGTTGAAGGGCCGCCAGGTCAACTGGCCGCGCGGCCGGGTGCTGGGTGGCTCCAGCGCCATCAACGGGCTGATCTACATTCGCGGCCAGGCCGCGGATTACGACCATTGGCGCCAGCTCGGCTGCACCGGCTGGAGTTTTTCGGACGTGCTGCCCTATTTCCGCGCCGCCGAGGACAACGAGCGCGGGGCGGACGCGCTGCATGGCGCCGGGGGGCCGCTTGGCGTGTCCGACATGCGCGATCGCAACCCCATCTCGGCGGCGTTCATCGAAGCCGGGCAGCAGCTCGGCTTCGCCTATAACGACGACTTCAACGGACCGGATCAGGAGGGGGTAGGCTGGTTCCAGGTCACCGCCCGGAATGGCCTGCGCTGCTCCGCCGCCACCGCCTATCTGAAGCCGCCGCGCGCCAATCTGCGGGTGCTGCCGGATGCCCCGGCGCGGCGCCTCATCATCGAGGGCGGCCGCTGCACCGGCGTGGAATCGGCCGCGGGCACGGTGCGGGCCCGGCGCGAGGTGGTGTTGTGCAGCGGCGCCATCCACTCGCCGCAGCTGCTGATGCTGTCGGGCATCGGCGATGGCGAGCATCTGCAGGAGATGGGGATCGCGACGACGCACCATCTGCCGGGCGTCGGCCGCAATTTGCAGGACCATTTCCAGGCCCGCATGGTGTTCCGCGCCAGCGAGCGGGTCACGTTCAACGACGTCGCCAACAGCCTGTGGGGGCAGTTCCGCACCGGGCTGGAATTCGCCCTGAAGCGCACGGGGCCGCTGACCTTCTCCGCCGGCACCGCCGGGCTGTTCGCGCGGGTGATGCCGCAGTCGGCGACGCCCGACGTGCAGTTCCACTTCATCCCGTTCAGCGCCGACGGGCCAGGCCAGGGGCTGCACAAATTTTCGGGCTTCACCATGAGCGTGTGCCAGCTCCGCCCCGAAAGCCGCGGCACGATCACCCTGGCGAGCCCGGACCCCACGGCGCAGGCGCATATCCAGGCCAACTACCTGGCCGAAAAATTCGACCGCGATTGCATGGTGGCCGGGCTGCACCTGACGCGGAAGCTGGCCGCCACCCCCGCACTGTCGCGCTGGATCGCCGACGAGTACCTTCCCGGCCCGGCCGCGCAGGGAGACGACGGCATGCTGGAACACGCCCGCACCCACGGCACCACCATCTTCCACCCCAGCGGCACCTGCCGCATGGGCGAAGATGTGGGCGCGGTGGTGGACAGCCGGCTGCGATTGAACGGCATCGACGGGCTGCGGGTGGCCGATGCCTCGGTGATGCCCACCGTCGTCTCCGGCAACACCAACGCCGCATGCATCATGATCGGCGAGAAATGCGCGGCGATGATCCGCGAGGACGCCCAACAAAGGATGGCCGCTTGAACATCTCCTCCCCCTGGCCTTTGCGCGACAAGACGGCCTTCGCCGGCATCGGCACCTCCGCCTTCGGCAGCTTCCCGGAAAGCGATTCCTACGGCCTGGGCTGCGAGGCCCTGAACATGGCGCTGGACGATGCCGGCCTGCGCCCCGCCGACATCGACGGCCTCATCGTCAACCGCATCCCCAGCTACGAACGCTTCGCGGAGATGATGGGCATCAACCCGCAATACTGCCTGCTGACCGAGGCGCCGGGCCGGTTCTCCGGCGTCTCGCTCAGCCTGGCGATGCAGGCGGTGAGCAGCGGCGCGGCCAAGACAGTGGCTCTCGTCTATGGCAATAACGGCCGCTCCCGCCGGATGAATTACGGCGGTGGCGACAGCCAGTGGAGCCCCTGGGGCATGACCAGCCCTGGCGCCAGCCACGCCATGATGTGGCAGCGCCACATGCACGACTACGGCACCACCCACGCCGATCTCGGCTGGGTCGCCGAGGCCTTTCGCCACCACGCCTGCCTGAACCCGGATGCGGTCATGCATGGCAGGCCCATCACGCGAGAAGACCACGCCACCGCGCGCCCGATCTGCGAGCCGCTGAAGCTGCTGGACTACTGCCTGATCAACGACGGCGCGGTGGCCTGGATCATCACCAGCACCGAGCGGGCGCGCGACATGAAGCGGCCACCGGTGCTGATCTCCGGCTACTCCCGGCAGGACAACTTCACCTATGGCAGCGCCCCGCCGATGGACTACTGGCAGCCATCCTTCGCCAAAGTTCAAGGCGAGATCTACGACCGCGCCGGCCTCGGGCGCGACGAACTCTCCGGCCTCGGCATCTACGACAATTTCTCCCCCACCGTGCTGTTCAGCCTGGAGGGCATGGGCTTCTGCCCTTATGGCGAGGGCGGCAATTTCGTGAAGGATGGCACCCTGCGGCTGGGCACCGGCCGATTGCCCACGAATACCTCCGGCGGTCATCTCTCTGACAGCTACATGCAGGGCTGGGGCATCATCGCAGAATGCGTGCGGCAACTCCGCGGCGATTGCGGCGAGCGACAAATCCCCGATGCCCAGGCCATGCAGTACATCTGCGCGACCAATATCGCGCTGAGCGCCATCTTCCGGAGGGACGCATGAAGCCCGTCGTCGATGTTTGGTCCGAACCGTTCTGGAACGCCGCGCGCGAGGGCAAGCTGATGGTGCAGCGCTGCACCGGGACGGGGCAATGCTTCTTCCCGCCTGCCCCGGTCTCCCCCTTCACCGGCCGGCCCGAAGTGGAGTGGACCCTCAGCCGCGGCGAGGGCGAGCTGTTCTCCTTCGTCGTCTTCCATCAGAAGTATTTCCCGGGCTTCCAGACGCCCTACCCGGTGGTGATGGTGAAGCTGGATGAAGGGCCGATGCTGTTGACCAATCTGCGCGGCGCGACACCCGATGCGCTGAAGATCGGCCAGCGCATGCGCGTGGTGTTCGACCAGGAAAGCGAAGGCTTCGTGCTGCCGCAATTCGAGATCGCGGCATGACCGCGCCCGATCGACCGAGCGCCAGCGAGGGCGTGAATCGGCCGCGCAGCGACTCTCCGCTGATCATCGATCGCCACGACGGCTGGGCAGAAATTCGCGTCGATCGCGAGGCCAAACGTAACTCCATGAACCGCGAATCGCGCGAGGCGCTGCTCGCCGCCTTCGCCGAACTGCGCGGCCAGGCCCGCGCCATCATCCTCACCGGCACCGGAGGCAGCTTCTGCGCCGGGATGGACCTCAAGGAACGCTCGGCCGAGGTGGCGCAGGGCATCGAGGACGCCGGCGAGCAGTGGATCGCGGTCAACATGGCCATCCGCAAACACCCCGCCATCTTCGTCGCGGCGGTGAATGGGCTGGCGCTGGGCGGCGGCTCGACCCTGATCAATGTGTGCGACCTGGCGGTCGCCAGCACGCAAGCGAGTATCGGCTGCCCCGAGATGGGCTTCTCCACCTACCCCGGCATGGCCGGCCCGGCGGCACAGCTCTCCGGCATCACCCGCAAGCAGGCGGCCTGGCTGGTGCTGACGACGCAGCGCATCGACGGTGCCACGGCCGAGCGCTGGGGCATGGTCAACGAATGCGTCGAGCCCGACCGGCTGCTGCCGCGAGCGCGGGAGATCGCGGGCATGGTCGCCCAGTTCGACGCGGTGGCGCTGGCGGAGAGCAAGGCGGCGCTGGACCGCATCCCCGCCTTCATCACCGACTGGCAGCAGGCGATGGACCATGGCCAGATGGTGAACAGCACGATCCGCGGCAAATCGAAGGCGCAGGCCGAGGGGTTGGCGCGGTTCGCGGCGGGGCAGAAGAATCCGGGGCAGGGGGTGTGAGGGGACCTCTGGCGCGCTCAAGTCTCGAGGAGTTGGCCGCGTCGAGCCCGGCCAAGACGCGTGGGGACGGCACGACCGCGCCCACCCCACTCGTCAGGGCAGCGCCCGCCCCACTCGTCAGGGCAGCGCCCGCCCCACTCGTCAGGGCAGCGCCCACCCCATTCGTCATGGCCGGGCTTGACCCGGCCATCTCCCGACCAACGAGCGCCCGCCCCACGGCAGCCGCCGGCCTCGTCCCCGCATGAAGCCACTCGCCGGCCGACGCATCCTCGACCTCTCCGGCGCCTGCGCGCAGCAGCCGCACGCGCTTGCCGCCGGTATGGCCGCCAAGCTGTGCGGCCTGTACGGCGCCGCGGTGATCCGGCCAAAGGCCGCTGCTGACGGGCCGCTGGGTCAATTCCTCGGCACCGCCATCCCCGGCGAAGGACCGTACGACGCCGCCATCGGCGACACCTGCGTCGAAGGCGCCCCCATTCTCCTGCGCTTCTCCGT